>NZ_CBDKZH010000126.1:0-2009 GCF_965300815.1 Leuconostoc sp. | reverse complement strand
CGACTCGAACGCAAGCCAAACAGTAAGATAAAAAACACAACAAACAAAATCAGATAACGATACGATGTCTCAGCTAAGTCATCGGCATCAACTTGATAATGGGTGATGACGTTGGATGTTTGCAACGCCAAACCATACATCACACCATAGATCACGAAGAACACGAGATACTTAAATCCTGCGGGCAACAGCAGCGCCGCCCCAAGCAACACCAACATCATCAACGACCCAATCATATTCCCGCGTAACACCGCATCCCTTGTCTTCAGATACTGCCCAATCGCCGCATTAGCTGGTGACAGCCACGCCCCACTTAACCCAAGGAAAAAGCCTGCCACAATAAAACTAGGAAAGTATAGGATCCCCAAAATTCCAAAACCACATCCTAGTAACCCACAATAAAGCGCCAACTTTAGCAGACTCAAACTATGTAAGCGTGTCTTAATTCCTCGAATAAAGAAAATCCCCGTCATCCGAAACGTATAAAATAAGACAAACGGTAAAACGGTCAGTAACGACTGCCCATTACTAAGCTGAATTAACAGCATAAAAGGCAAGACAATAATCGTGCTACTTAAAATGGTCAGGGCGGATTTGCCCACAATTGGCAAGTGATTGGTCATAACGGGTTTGTCCTCGTATGCAAAGCGTGTCATGACATCACGTTTTAGGGTAAAGAAAAAGTCCAAGCGATGGCTTGGACTTTTTGTCATGATCGCATGATCTGATTACTCAGATTCATGTTTAATATCGTCTAAGAGATCGCGTTCCTGCTTTGACAGTGGTCGCTTCTCTAAGAGATCCGGCCGACGTAACCACGTCCGGCGTAAGGACTCTTTTAATCGCCATTCGGCAATTTTAGCATGGTTCCCACTCATCAAAACTTCCGGTACCTTACGGCCCCGAAAATCAGCAGGTCGCGTATATTGTGGAAATTCCAACAAATTATCTTGGAATGAGTCTTCCTCAGCACTCACATTGTTACCTAAGACATCTGGTAAAAAGCGCGCCGTGGCATCAATGATGACCATCGCCCCAAGCTCTCCCCCTGTCAACACGTAATCTCCCAATGAGATTTCATCGTCAACGAGCTCGCGAATGCGTTCGTCATACCCTTCATAATGTCCTGCAATAAAAGTGATATGTTCTTTTTGCGCTAATTCTTCCGCCACATGGTGGTCAAATTTGCGCCCTGCGGGATCAAGCAGCACCACGTGCCCCTTATCACCTGCTGCTGCTTCAACGGCAGCCATCGCATCAAAGATTGGCTGCGCCATCAAAAGCATCCCCGCACCACCGCCAAAAGGATAATCATCGACATTATTGTGCTTGTTTTCCGTATAATCACGAAAATCTGTCACATGAAAGTCTAATGCCCCTTTGTCAATCGCTTTCCCCAAAATCGATTGTTTCAACGGTGTAAACATATCTGGAAATAAACTTAAGACATCAATTCGCATTAATCTAATAATCCTTCCAACGCATCAATCGTGATGCGCTTATTATCGACATCAACGTTTTTTACCACGTCATCAATCATCGGAATTAATGCATCTTTTTGCCCTGGTCGCTGCACAACCCAGACATCATTAGCCCCAGTGGTCATAATTTCTGACACCACACCGATGTCGTTACCGTCTAGGTCAAATACACGACTATCTATAATTTCGTCGTAATAGTATTCATCATCCCCTAGTGTCTCGCGTGCATCGCCATAGACATAGACATCATGTGTTTTATATTTTTCGATATCGTTAATGTTGTTCACGCCTTCAAAAAGCACTAACCACATATTCTTGTGCAAACGTGACGACTTCACCTTAAATGGGACAAAGCCATCTTTTGTTTCAACTTGTAGTTCCGCACCTTTTTTGAAGCGCTCATCAGCAAAATCGGTAATCGCTAAGATTTTAACTTCACCATGAATGCCGTGGGTGTTGACAATTGTGCCAACTTTAAAATAATTTTCTTTTGTCATAATAATATTATAGCATAGCTTTTATGACCAC
>NZ_CBDKZH010000125.1:0-3480 GCF_965300815.1 Leuconostoc sp. | reverse complement strand
CAACTCATTTGACAAAAGCACAAAAACAATATATTTTCGATCACAACGGTGATCTTGTTAATATGTAATGAAAAAACCTACTCAATTGAGTAGGTTTTTTTGCGTTATTTTAACAACAACGCCAACAAAGCAATCGCTGCTGGCAAGCCTTGTACCAAAATAATCTTGCGGGCAGCCGTCAAACTACCATAAATAGCCGCAATTAGAATAAAGCCCATTTCAAGCGACAACATCAAGACTTGTTGTTGCCCTGACAATAAAAACATCGTGGCAAAGATTAACACACCAAGCAAACCATTATACACCCCTTGGTTGCCAAGTAACGTTTTCACTTCGGGGATATCCACAATTTCCGGTTTCAGTTCAAATGCCTTCGCTTGTTGTGGTGTTGACCCAAAAACTTCAACAACCATAATGCCAATTGCTTCAATGGCGACTAACGCCGTAATCACTAATGCTATCATTTATTCTCCCCCATTTTCTTCTGGTTTAATTTGTACCACAATTTTACCACGCGCGTGGTGCGTTTCACTACGTTCATGCGCTGATCGAATGCCTACCATCGTCAATGGATAAACAGAATCCACGACAATTTTTAAGTCACCTGCAGCGATATCGGCAGCTAACACAGCCAAATCTTTCCCGTTTGGTTGTAACCAACCTTCACGCACCGTCTTATCTGCTGTGGCCTTTTGCGCATCAGTTAATGCTGCAGAAATTGTCACAAAGTGACCCCCAGGCTTCAAAATCGCAAGCCCATTATCGACATCCCCCACCATATCAAAGACTGCATCATAATCTGATAGCACATCTTGAATGTTAGTGGTGTGATAGTCAATCACTTCATCGGCACCTAGACCGACCACAAAATCATGATTGGCTTGACTAGCCGTTGTGGCAACATAGGCCCCCATCTTTTTAGCCAGTTGAATGGCATAAATGCCCACACCACCGGCACCGGCTTGAATAAGCACCTTTTTACCCGCACTCACTTGCAGTTGTTGCAACATTTGTAACGCCGTTAAGCCAGCCAAAGGCACCGCGGCTGCTTCAGCAAAACTCACGTTAACTGGCTTCAATGCCAATTTATCTGCTTTTACTGCCGTGTATTCAGCGTATGACCCATTACGTCCAATCGGGTCAATGTCTGGCCGGGCAAAAACGGCGTCCCCAACTTTAAAGCCGGTCACATTATCGCCAACGGCAACAATTTTCCCAGCGACATCCCAACCAAGCACCACGGGAAACTGCCATTGGAACATGCGTTGCAATAACCCTTCACGGGCTTTATAGTCAATCGGATTAATGCTAGTTGCAATGTTTTCGACCAACACTTCATCCGCTTGAATGGCTGGCACAGCCGTGTCAACCACTGTTAATTCATTTCGATCACCGTATTGGTTAATCACTGCTGCTTTCATATCATTATCTCCTGTTAAGCTAAATAGTTCGCAATCATCGGCAAAACAATTCCCGTGTGGGTTGGGAAGGCAAAGATTTGGTTTTTAAGATCGTCACTCGTATAATGTTTGTTAATCACTGGCACCAAAGCGTTAATGACTTCCGGTGCAAAATCACCAATTAAAGCAGCGCCAACCAATTGTTGCTTTTGGTTCAGCACAATTTTAATGGCAGCGTGGGTATCATTTAACGTTTGGAAACGCATCACTTGCCCATAAGGTATCTCAATAACTTGCAAGTCGTCACGTTTGGCTGCTTCATCAGGCGTCACACCGACTTGGGCCACACGTGGCAACGTAAAGGCCACCGTGGGCACAACCGGATAAGTGATTGGTGCAGGATCGCCCAAGAGTACGCGGGCAATATAGTGTGATTCAAAGGTTGCCGTTGGCGTCAACCGCGCAATTTGCTTTGAAATGACATCACCACTGGCGTAAATATTAGGGACATTCGTTTGCAAGTGATCATTCACCAAGACCCCTTGACGGTCGTAGGCCACCCCAATAGTGTCTAAGCCGAGGCCATCAATATTGGCCACGCGCCCCGTGGTATCCATGACATATTCAGCTTCAAAGCGTTGCCCTTGTGCTGTTGCCACGGCATATTGCCCGTTGTCTAATGCGGTCACGCTGGCGACAGCTTGACCAAAATTAAACTGAATACCTTTAGCCGACATATCAGTCACAACCTGTTGGGCATAGTCCGCGTCAAACCCATTTAACGCACGGTTACCATATTCAATCAAAGTCACTTGGCTACCCGCTGCATGGGCAATTGACGCAAATTCCATCGCAATGTAACCTGCCCCAATAAAAACCATTGACTTTGGCATTTCTGGCAAATCCAAGAAATCGGTACTGTCATGCGTGAGTTCAGCACCCGTAATTGGTAGCTTTGCTGGGCGTTGACCAGTCGCAATTACAAATTGATCAGCCTGATATTGGACATCACCCACCGTAATCGTTTGTGGGTCGATAAATTGCGCATGACCAGCAATAATATCAATGCCGTCAACAGATAGCATTTTTGCCAAACCATCGGACAACGGATCAATCACTTGGTGCTTGTAAGCCATCAATTCTGGCCAAATAATATCAGGCGTGTCGTTAATGCCAATACCGTGATAGTGGTGCAAATGATGCATCATTTCTGCAGGGCCATCTAACAAAATCTTGGCATTGCAGCCAAAGTTCGTGCAAGTGCCTGCGACTTTATTAGCCTCAACTAAGGCAACCTTCTTGCCAGCACGTGCGAGTGTTTGCGCGCCGTGCCATGCTGCATGTCCACTACCAATAAAAATAATATCGTACATGATTATCCTTCTTCCTTTTCGGTTAGCATCGTTTGTAAAATGTGATTTAACGCTTGGTTTTCACGCAAAACTTCTTCAAGCGGTCGGCCACTGCGCGCCAGTAACTGATCGCGAATGGCATCGACCTCGGCCAAAATTTGTGTAAATAAAGGTTGTTTGTCAGCTGGCATCGCCAAGACTTTGGCCCGCTTATCAGTTGGACTGGTTGCCTTGTGCAACCATGACTTTTTGACAAGCTTATCAATGACTGGGGTGAGCGTGTTACTCGACAAATCCAGTGCCGCACCAATATCCATTAACTTCAAAGGGCCTTGTTGATGAATAATTAAAAGACTCATGTATTGTAAGTATGACAAATCATAAGGTTCTAATACGCGACTGTAAAGCCGATGAAAATAACGATTCGTGTTATAAACGGATAAACAAAGTTCATCATAAAGATAATCATCTGGTGTCATATCTGTTAACGCCCCTTTCTGCCATGTAATTATATCGCATACGATATAAATTGCAAGTAAAACAAAAAAGGTTTGTCCTATTTATTAGGAAAACCCTTGTGTGTTTGACTTATAAATTTTCACCGCGACTAGCAATCACTTGTTGATACCAGTGAAAACTATCCTTCTTATAGCGCTTGGCACTGCCTTCGCCAAAATCATCTAAATCAACATAAATTTATCCATATCGCTTCTTCATTTCGCCTGTAC
>NZ_CBDKZH010000124.1:0-3632 GCF_965300815.1 Leuconostoc sp. | reverse complement strand
TTTTTTAGGCTGTGAAAATATTATGATAAATGGCTTTAACTGCTTGATCGGCTAAATCAGGTTGAATACCTAACATAATTGAGATTTCACTGGCGCCTTGGTTCACCATCTGCAAACTAATGCCTTGATCTTTAAGCGGTGCCACGATTTCAGTTAGCGCACCAATACGGTTGCGCATCCCTTCGCCCACAATCATGATAATGCCATAACTTGGTAACCATTTGAGGGTATCCGGCTTAATTTCGGCGGCAATGTCAGCCAACATATGATCAATTTGCGCCTGAGAAAGGAGGGTTTTATCAAAAATAATGGTTAAATCGTCAATTCCTGATGGCATATGTTCATACGAAATGTTGTGACGCTTTAAAATTTCCAGAATCCGTAGGGTGAAACCAACTTCTTTGTTGAGCAAATAACGGTGGAGGTAGAGGGCGGCAAAACGATTAGAATTCGCAATACCAGTTACCGGTGCTGTTTGCTGCACTTCAGTTGGTGGCACAATAAAAGTACCAGGCGCGTCAGGGTCGTTGGTATTTTTAATGTTAATACGAATGCCACCCTGAATCGCTGGAATAATGGCTTCATCATGAAAGACGGCAAACCCCGCATAGGACAATTCACGCATTTCGTCATAAGTCATTTGTTTGATAGCCGCAGGTTGATCAATGATGTTGGGATTAACGGCATAGATTGCGCTGACATCCGTAAAGTTTTCATACAAATCAGCGCTCAAACCGCGTGCCATAATGGCACCAGTGATGTCAGAACCACCCCGTGAAAATGTTGCCATATCACCATTTTCCGTGTAACCAAAAAAGCCGGGGACAATCAAACGTTCACTGGTGGTTAAATCGAGTTTTGCAATCGTATCGTAAGATTTTGGATTGAAAGTGGCTGAGCGTGCGTGATCATCAACGCGGAGCCCAATTTCCTTGGGGTCAACGAAGCGGGCTGGTAAGCCGAGGTGGGTGAAGACTTTGGCGACAAGTTGTGCGTTGAGAAATTCACCATGAGCGGCGAAAGCAGCGTAGAGATAGTCAAACGACCGGTAGTGCTTCTTGGCAAGATGATCAATTTGTTCATCAATGTCTGCTAATTCATAAGCAGGGAGATCAAAATAATCGCCGATGGCGTGATAACGGGCTTTAATGGTTTGCACAATCTCTGTTGTGTCGGTGTCAGCAATTGTTCCCTCGGCGTAAGCAAGGAGTAAATCAGTCACCTTGGTATCGTCTTTAAAACGCTTACCTGGGGCAGAAACGACCACAACTTTACGGGCGTTATCGGCCTGAATAATATCAAAAACACGTTGTAATTGGCGACCGTCAGCGAGTGATGAGCCACCAAATTTAGAAACTTTCATGGGTTTAATCTTCCTTTTGAATAGTGAGGCCAGTGGTATCTAACAGCAATTGTTGGCAGGTGCCAGCTAAACCGGCAGCTTTCAGCGCTGTTAGTAATTTTTGTGCGGCTTGGGCAGGTGCTACAGTGATGACTGTTGGGCCTGCGCCGGACAAGTAAGTGCCCACAATCCCGAGGTCATGGGCAATTGTTCGAATTTGTGCCAAATGCGGGACCAAATGTTGACGCGCAGATTCGTGGAATTTATCGGCTTCAATCAAGTGTTTGGCTGTCTCAAAATCATTGGCATTGAGAGCTGCAATCAAGGTATTGCCAATCGCACCAGCTGCCACACTGGTTTTAAAATCCAGTTGGGCGGGCAACGCAGCTCGCGCTGCGGCCGTCAGTAATTGCGTGTCAGGAATGTAGGTGACGAATTGCAAATCCTCAGGGAAATGAATCGGGGCATGATAAACGTGTTGGCCGTCAAAGTAGGCAGCGACCCCGCCGCCAAATAATGCTGGCGCGACATTATCTGGATGTCCCTCTAGTTTTGTCGCATACGTTAAGAGGTCATCAGCTGTTAACTGTAAGTTGGCCAATTCATTGGCCATCGCCAAACCAGCCAGTAAGGCCGATGAAGATGAGCCCAGGCCACGTGCTAATGGAATGTCTGATTTGACCACCAAACGATGGGGTGTCAGATCTGGGGCTAATTGGCGAGCAGTCGCCACAATGAAGTGCGTGGCATCATGGGGAATGGCAACACCCATTGTGTGTTCTACTACCCATTCAGCGGTTTCTTCGTGAATTTCTAAGGTTAAATAGGTTTGTAAGGCAATTCCTAGTGAGTCAAAACCAGGACCGATATTTGCGCTAGTAGCTGGTACTTTAATTGTAATCATGAGAATAACTTATACTCCGCAGCGAGATTGATACCATCGGCATTGCGAATGGTCGTTCGAATGAGATTGATTTGGGCATCACTAGCCGGATGGGTTAAGGCGACTAAGCGCGCGGTACCGTTAGCAGCAGGGGTTTGTTTGAGATCGGTAAAGCTAATTTTAGCCGCAGCAAACATACCAGTCACCGAATACATCGCACCTGGTGTATCATCTACTTCAATCACAATAAACCGGCGTGCAATACGCTGTGATGGCTTGGCCAAATCAATGTTTTGGTTAAAGGAGTTAAAGGGACGGCCAGGTGTGTTTAAGGCGAGGTCGGTTGCCACATTGGTTAAGTCACTTAACACCGAATTAGCGGTTGGCATTTCACCAGCCCCAGGGCCATAAAGCATGACTTCACCAACAGACTCACCATTGACTAAGACCGCATTATTTTCATTATTCACTGTGGCGAGCGGATGGGTGAAAGGGACTAATTGTGGGGACACTTCGATACTAATGGCATCTTTTGTTTCCCCAACGCGTTGTGCAACCCCTAATAATTTAAGGGCATAGCCAAAACTATTAGCATCCGCAATATCAGCATCAGTTAAGCCTGTAATACCCTGAATGGTTAAATCAGACATCACGGGTTGTATCCCAAAGGCAAAATTTGCCAAAATGATGAGTTTGTAGGCGGCATCAAAACCGTCGACATCATTGGTTGGATCAGATTCTGCAAAACCTTTTTCTTGGGCTAGCTTCAACGCTGCGTGATAAGATAAGTGATTAGTGGCCATCTGCGTTAAGATGAAGTTACTAGTCCCATTAATAATACCGGCAACACGAGAAATTTCGTCCGCCGTAAAACTCGTTGACAGGGTACGCAGGATTGGGATACCGCCGGCAACCGCTGCTTCAAAAAATAAATCAACGCCATTGGCTTCTGCAATGGCGACGAGTTCTTGACCGCGACTGGCAATCAAGTCTTTGTTGGCTGTGACGACATGCTTTTTTGCAGTCAGGGCTTGTTTGATAATCGTGTAGGCTTGATCAATTGAACCCATGACCTCCACAACAATTTGAATGGCTGGATTTGCCAAAATGTCATTGGGGTCATCGGTGATTGGAAAATTCTGGCGAAAACCAGTCCGTTGTTTTGCTAAATTACGCACGACGGCTTGCTTCACGACAAGGTGAGCACCGGTACGTTTTGTAATTTGTTCGGCATTGTCTTGGAGGATTTTCACCACGCCACTGCCGACTGTGCCTAAGCCAAAGAGGCCAATTCCAATTTCCATAAAATTATCCTTTGTTTCGTTCATTATTATGACAATTCTATCATTTTTCTTCAAGAATTAGAAGTTATTTGTTATAATCTAACATAATGACTCAATATTAATG
>NZ_CBDKZH010000123.1:0-3656 GCF_965300815.1 Leuconostoc sp. | reverse complement strand
GCAAATAGCTTTTTAATTTCTTGTGCAGTCTTAGTCGTTTCACCGACCTTGCGTTGCGGATCATTTTCATGCACGCCTTCAAATTTTGTATCCCACGCCACCAGTGAACTTTCTATATTGTTTGCAGTAGCGAGAAGAATCATCGTTTCTTTATGACTACTTCGCAACTCATTAATGGCAAGTTGAACCTGTCCTTCAACTGTATCAGGTGTGTCTTTATAGCGATTACCGTTAACCGACCCAGCTCCCCATTGCCAAATTCCTTTAACTTGACCAGATGGATTGTATGCCTCGGGATTAAACCCACTCTCACGTATGCCAATGGCGAGGGCCGCGGCAATGTTGTCCCCTGACATGTGCAACTCCTTTTGAAAACGATCTGCGGCATGACGCATATTCTGTGCAGTTTTAGAATTCAAATCATGCCAATCACCACCAAATCCCTTACCAACATCACTGATAACAGTATCATCATTCCAGCAATCTTCTCCTTGGGTTGAGACAATCATGATTAACATCGTAAATCCAACAGCAATCGTTAACAAGATAGTAGCTACCGCTGTTATAAGCGCATAAAGTTTTAGTTTCTTGGTCTTTAACCAGAGATCAAACATAGGCGCCTCCTTTTATAATCCACCACCGAAAAGACGTTTTTCAGATTCATTTAATGCAACATGCATGAAGGTTGCTTGCTTACCTACAAGATTAAACAGAAAGTCCCCTTGATCCATCGATTCAAGAGCTTGAAGCTGCCCATTAGTAATGTTGCTTTCACTCACAACTTTTCGTAAACGAGTGGTATCTGTTTTTGAGAGACGACCGATTAGTTGCTTTGGAAAGCGTCCAAAAAATGATGACGCCGCACGACTCGCATCAGAGTCCACTGCTTGTCCTGTGGGCACGACATTTTTAAGACCTGGGAAAATAGCAATCATACCAAAGAAGTCTTTACCATGTTGTGCCATCATATTATCTCCAAAGGTTATTCCTAAAGCATGTTTAGCATTAAAAATGTCATCTGCTTCATCTTGAATCCACCAGAAATATTTTGGTGGTTGTTTACCAGGTTGATTAGGTTGGATTGATATTTTGTTTTCCTTGATTAACTGACGTTGTTTTGTCCCGTTGATCGTAATGTAGCTTTCCATTAGAGACAAAATGGTAAAGTATTGCGCATGATACAAGTCAGGCTCTAAGCGTGAAAGACCACTGGTATCAAATCGCACGAGTCGTTCGTGTGAGAGATCAGGCATTGTTGTAATGCCATTGACCATATCGCCATGATTTTGAATCAGACTTTTGATTGTCATAAGGATATTATCCAACCGTTCAATCGTTGGCTGCGTCATTCCACGGGTCATCATATTGCGTGTCTCAAGATACGTGAGAAAATCCTCCAGAATTGGATACTCATCATTTCGTAATCCAATAATCTTTAGATCTTGCGGATTATCCTTTGGAGATGGTGACCACATTCTTTTATCGATATAGAAGTCTGTCAGTAAGTCCCCTACCATCTGCAATTCTTTCTTGTCAGCATCAGGATTGAGTGTTGCGTAATACGTGATAACCTTGCTTCGATGTTGATTGAAGCTGCCGATAACGTCAATCTGTCCATCATCTCTTAAGACAGTGCCAAACACCTGTAGAAGATTGATGATGTTTTGGCTACCATCAAGGGTCAATGTTAAGCCATAGTACATATTCACCAAGTCACGCCATTCGTTAGACTTATCAAATACCCATGCAGTATCACCGCGAGCAATGAGTGGTGGCAAATTCTTTTTTGCAAGCGTACTTTTACCAGAACGTTCACCACCGATTACGATATTGTAGGCAGTTAGTTGTGTGTGGTTATCAGTGAAACTTGGATCATACATGACTTCACCGTCTTGCATTGTTAGCCCCATATATGAACCACGTGGATGAGCAATGAAGGTCTGATTAAAAGCGTACGAACCGGCTAATGCGTGTGCTTTCATCGGAAAACCACGATCACGAATAGCTTGGTTTTCAATCGTCATTGCTGGTACAAAGAATTGCCGGAAATGTGTCAGCTGCTCTGATGGATAAACTTTCAAGCGATAATTTGATAGTTGTTGTTGAATTTCCTTCACTCGATGTCGTAACGCTTCTGGGTTGAGGTCGGAAATCATCAGACGTACATAGAGACGCTTATAAATTTCACGGCCATTTCGTGCCTCATTTAAGTCTGCTAACGTGATATTTGCATCGGCGGCAGCTTCTAAGGCTTCACCTTGTGATGTTACGTCACTATTAGCCTTTGCCTTCAAATCATTGGTTGCCTTTTCGAGTGCCCGTTGAACTGCAAATTTATCTTCTGTACCAATCTTAATATCAATAATGGCATTGCGTTGATTTAGCAATTCACGGAACCAACCTTGCCTTTGGGTTGTTTTAGGATAATCATAAACATTGATAATTGCCGATGAAGACATGCCATCATCAAAATAGGTTGTATGAAATTCAACGCCACCTGGGTTTTGAATCTGTTCAATTAAATCCAAATTATATCCCTGCGCTTTTAGGGCAGAACGTTTTGGATTATTAATTGGTAATCGCATGGTTACTTATCCTCCAATTCTAAGTTTTCACCTGGATTATTGATCTGATACAAAATCATCTTCTTGCGTTCCAAAGTGACTTGCTCAGGTGTGAATGCCGCACCTGACTGTGCAATGAAATCGCGTCGATTCTTTTCTAAAGCAGGAATCGTTTTACCGTATATAACCGCTGTATACTCCTGGTGTTTAATGTCCCCAACAACATTTTTTTCAAGATTAATCTCATGGAGAATGAATTGTCGCATGCCGAGAAGTTGGGCGTATTCACGTGTATCAGGTGGTAATTGTTGTAGTTGAGACTCAACTCTGACAAGTTCCTGCCCCCAAGCACCTTGTTGGACACGTGTATCAGCGGGTAATTGACTGACCTTGATATCAAAACTTTCTGTATAGGTTGACAGTAAGGCGTGAAAAGCGCCAATAATTTCGCTCGCACTGTTATCACCATCGGTATTTAAGAAGTCCAAATCTTTTCCTGGCAGATTTAACATATCCGCGTAGGTATCATCTGTGAGTAAGATTGGTTGGCCAGGCTTATCTTCCAAAATATCCTTATAAGGTAGAATCATATAACTGGGTTTCTTGACCCGATTAGATTTAAAAATCGTGATGGCTGATAAACTATTTTTTGACTTTTTTTGTTGTATTTGAATACCCATAATTGATCACCCTTTTCGCTTAGTTACTGACAAGATATCAGCAGTTGCTGGATTCCCTGCTTTTAGGAGTGTTCGTAAAATTTCTTGATACATTAACCCGTTAGGATTACTTGGACTAGGCAGAATCAAAAAGCCAGCAAGAAGCAAATTGGCTACGATAAATATCAATCCGAACCAACCAATGTTGTATGGGTACAACAACTTAATCCCAAAATATGTAATGGCGAGGATGATAACAACTACCGCAACGCGTTCCATGGTTACAAAAAGCCAGCGGCCAACTTTTTTCCAGATATTGCGTCCTGGTGTAAAGTTTTCGTACATCGTTTAATACCTCCTTTTTAAATTTATGCCTGGATTGAGGTTCAATCTGGTGTCACATTAGCAAAAAAAAGGCAGCCCACCCAATGTG
>NZ_CBDKZH010000122.1:0-3656 GCF_965300815.1 Leuconostoc sp. | reverse complement strand
GTTCTTATCGCTACCAACAACGATAATTGAGTTATCAGCTTTCGTATAAGATGGATTTGCCGTACTTCCCGGTGCAGGTTGACACTTAGGCACTAAGACAACCTGCATACCCTCTAGGCGATAACCATACCCAGACGTTCCGGCATCTTGTCCATTTGATGCCCAGCCCAGCCAGCCAAATTTTTGCGCATGGACACGATAATAAACATCATAATAGTTCGCAATATTACCAGATAATTTAATGCGAATCGCTTCAAGTCTTAGTGCCCGACCTGAAGTCCCACTAATGCCGCCATCTTGTGTCCAACCTTGCCAACCAATATTTTGGATATGCGTCTGGTATTGAATGCTGCCCGCCATGGTACTGTCTTGATTAGCCAGTTGGATAGTCGTTGCCTCTAAGCGCTTACCTTGTCCAGTTGTGCCAGAAATTTGCCCATTAGCAACAAAGTTTTGCCAACCGAAATCTTAGTTACCTTGAACTAAACCTCAAAAACTGCAGTGGTTTTTTATTTGACTAACAATTTCAATGCTGAACGAATGTAGCCATCCGTGGTATCTGCCGTTTGCGCCAGCGTTTTTTCAATCTTAGCGATTTCTTTGGCACTATAACCCAGCGACGTTAACGCTGCTAGCGCATCGGCTAGTGCCTGGTTGTTGGCTACTGGTTGGGCCGTTGTGAGGTGCAAGCCAGCAGACACTGCCAAATCATCTAACTTGCCTTTCAAATCCAAAATGATTTGTTGGGCCGTCTTCTTGCCTACGCCAGGGAATTGCGTCAAATAAGACACATCATCATTGGCGACCGCGTTCACTAAGCCTTGGGCATCCCCACTGGCCAAAATCGCCAACGCGCTTTTAGGCCCAATGCCTGACACATTTAACAGTTTATTGAATAAAATCTTCTCGTTTTCATCCATGAAACCATAAAGTGCGATTTCATTTTCCCGAACAATCTGTTCCACGTAGACATGCGATTCGACGTTTTGCTCAAAGCGGTAAGGGTTGGCCGTATATAGCTTGTACCCGACCCCACTGCGATCACAAACCACGATATAAGCCGGATAAATATTGGTAATTAACCCATTAATGTATTCGTACACAAGCCATTCTCCTCAAATTATCCTTTAACCACGCTTCACAAACATCGCATCCCCAAAGCTAAAGAAACGATACTGATCCGCAACGGCGTGTTCATAGGCCTTTAAAATATTGTCACGGCCGGTAAACGCCGCCACCAGCATCACCAAAGTTGACTTTGGCAAATGGAAGTTCGTGATAAACGCATCCACCGTGGTCCACTGATAACCTGGCTTAATAAAGATATCCGTCCAACCAGAATCGGCTTGCAACTTGCCATCAAACTTTGACCCAATCGTTTCAAGTGTGCGAATTGACGTGGTACCAGTAGCAATAATGCGCCCACCGTTAGCATGCACGTCGTTCAAGGTGTCGGCCGCTTCTTGCGTGAGTTGGTAGAATTCTGAATGCATCTTGTGATCTTCGATGTTTTCTTCTTCGACTGGTCGGAAAGTCCCTAACCCAACGTGCAGCGTTAATTCAACCGTTTTAACCCCCTTGGCACGTACCTTATCTAACAATTCTGGCGTCCAGTGCAATCCTGCCGTTGGGGCTGCGGCTGAGCCGTCAACCTTCGAATAAACGGTTTGATAACGTTCTTGATCGTCGAGCTTTTCCTTGATGTATGGTGGCAATGGCATTTCACCTAACTTTTCGAGTAACTCCATGAAAATACCATCGTAGTGGAATTCGATGTAACGGCCACCGTGTTCTAATTCACCAACAACCGTTGCCGTCATGATCGGGTTGTTAATATCATCCCCAAACACGATTGTTGAGCCAATCGGCGACTTTTTGGCTGGCTTTACCAAGGTTTCCCAAACATCACCATGATCTTGGCGCAACAACAACACTTCGGCATGCCCACCGGTTTCTGTTCGCGCACCATGCAAACGGGCTGGCAATACGCGGGAATTATTCATGACAATGGCATCACCTGGTTCGACATAATCTAAAATGTCGTAAAAATGCTTGTCTTCATAAGCACCAGTATCGGCATCTAACACCAAAAGCCGTGACGCGTCACGTTGCTTGAGCGGTGTTTGCGCAATTAATGCTTCGGGCAAATCGTAATCAAAATCTGATAATTGGTATGGTTGTGCTGTCATCTATTTCCACCTGTATTGCCACTCAAGCCGGTTGTTTTTTCAAATTCAAAACCAGTTTGGGCAACTTTTTCTTTTTCTTCTGCTGTTAATACTTTGTTTTCGTTGGGGATATTGAACTTTTCTAAGACATCCGCATACGTTAGGCCATTGGCGTTAAGATGCGCAACCAACAAAGCCAATTCATGCCGCTGAGTAGCGGTTGGCTTATTGATCGTAATCGTCTCATCAAAGGCCCGTTCCACCAATCGGTCAAATCGCTTGTTTTCCGATTCGATTTGATAACTTGCTTCAATTGCTGCTAAACGTGCCTGTAGAAGCGGTGTCAGTTCGTCAAAGCTGATAGGCTGCCCGAAAGGTCGTGTTTGCATAAAGGCCGAATCCAATGACAAATTCACCATGCCATCTCGTTGATATTCCGCTTCGTGAATATGCCCATGCACGGATAAAATCGGATAAGGCAAATCAACGGCATAATGGCTCAGCCATACTTGAATTCCATTGATTTTCAACGCCATGGCCGTAGGTTCATAGGCCACGAGGCGTGCTTCTGGTGTCTTTAAAGCGGCCTTAATCTGATCAGAATGGTCATGATTACCCTTAAAGAAGACTTTTTGCCCATTTAAACGCGCCAACTGGGCGACAAAGTCTTGCTTCTTACGAAACATCCCTAAATCACCCAAAAAATAAACCGTATCCTCAGCAGATACCGTCTCATTCCAGGTTTTCTCAAGATAGGCATTCATATTTTCAATCGTCGGGTCGATGCCAAGTGCGCTAAGCGATGCCGCCCGCGACTTGTCAAAATATAAAATTTTTTCGTGACTAAAATGTGTATCTGAAATAATATAATCCATTAGTGTGCCTCTGGGTACGGTAAATTCAAATGCTTGTAGGCCGCTTCGGTCACCACTCGCCCACGTGGTGTGCGTTGGAGGAAACCAATTTGCAACAAATACGGTTCAACCATGGACTCCAAGGTCTCCGCCTCTTCCCCAATATTGGCGGCAATCGTATTTAAGCCGACGGGACCGCCGTTATAATAAGCCACCATGGTGCCTAAAAACTTATGATCCGTCTCATCAAGCCCGCGATTATCAACCCGTAACTTATCCAAGGCCACATCGACAATACCTTGGTCAATGGCGTCTAACCCCTGTACTTGGGCAAAATCACGTACGCGCTTTAAGAGCCGGTTCGCAATACGCGGTGTCCCTCGCGACCGTAACGCCACCTCATACGCCCCTGCTGGCTTAATCGGTGCTTGGAAAATATCGGCTGATCGCACGACAATTTCTTGGAGTTCTGCTGGCGTATAATACACCATCGCATTAATAATCCCAAAACGATCCCGCAACGGCTTAGATAACATCCCTGGTCGGGTTGTCGCCCCAATTAATGTAAAGGGTGGTAGTGGGAAATGGACGGCCCGTGCTGTTGGCCCTTGCCCAACCATGATATCGACGAAAT
>NZ_CBDKZH010000121.1:0-3800 GCF_965300815.1 Leuconostoc sp. | reverse complement strand
AAATACAATTAAAAATCATGGTATGCTTAGTTTGTTTAAAGGAGTATGAAAATGCCGATGCAAGCAACATTACTGATTATTGGTGGGAGTGACGCTGGCATATCGGCGGCCTTGCGTGCTAAAGAACTAGCACCAGACACCGACGTTACCCTACTGTTAGCGGATAGCTACCCAAACTTATCAATTTGCGGTTTTCCCTACGCTTTTAGTGGTGAAGTCCCTAGTTGGGATAACTTGCGCCACCGTACCCTGGCTGATTTAGAAGCAAGCGGCGTTAATTTTCACTTAGAAACCACGGTTATCGCAATTGATCCAGCAGCCCATCGGGTGACAACCAACCGCGGTGACTTTGTCTATGAGAAGCTGATTGTTGGTACGGGTGCATTGCCAGAAACTAGCCACATCAAAGGCGCCGACAATGCCTTTGTCTTGCATGATATGGCCGACTACTTTGTCATTGATCAACATGTGACGACCGCGACACCCAAAACAGCTGCGATTGTTGGGGCCGGTTATATTGGGATTGAAATGGCCGAAGCATTGGTCCAACGCGGGGTGCAAACGACACTTTACCAGCGCGGACCTGAAATTCTTTCGACCATGTCGCCTGACATGAGCCGCTTACTGCACGACACGTTACGTGAAAATGGCGTTGACGTTGTGACTGACTATGCGGTATCAGAGATAACGTCTGATGGCGTCGTGATTGGAGACCAAGCAGCTGCATTTGATCTCGTTCTCGTCGTCACTGGCGTCAAACCTAACAGTACCCTCCTTGCTCATGCTGGTGCCGAATTGGCTGAAAACGGTGCCGTTATGGTCAATGATTTCATGCAAACCAATCTTGAAGACGTATACGCTGCGGGTGACTTGACGATTACCAAGCATCGCCTATTAGGCACGACTTACCTGCCATTAGGCACGACAGCCCATAAGCAAGGTCGAATTGCTGGTGCCCATGCCGTTGGCCTAGCAACCCCATTTCAACGCATTGTCGGCAGTCAAGTGCTTAAAGCCTTTGACAAAGTCGCTGTGCGGACGGGCTTGTTACCGGATGAGGCCACACAGGCAGGTTTCACACCACTTAGCGTGACCAGTGTAGTCGATGACCATAAAGCTTACATTCCTGGTGCTACCAAAATCACCATCCAGATTACTGGGGATCAACATACTGGTCAGTTACTAGGTGCACAACTGATTGGCCAATTTGGCTCAGAAGTCGCAAAGCGGTCAGACGTTTTGTCCAGCGCAATTTTCAACAAGATGACGGTGAGTGCGGTCAGCGACTTGGATTTATCTTATTCACCGCCAATTGCTGCCCCTTGGGATGCCATCCAACAGGCCACCCAAGCTTGGGAACAAGCGTGGCGAGCAGCACAAAAACGTGCCTAACAATACCTTTTTGTATGAGGAGAACGTGACATGTTGCAATATATTCAATCGTTTATCACGGTTTATCAAGTCCGAAGTTTTACCAAAGCTGCCGACCAATTATTCATCAGTCAACCGAGGGTTTCATCCCATATTAAACATTTATAAGCTGCCTTAGGCGTCGATCTATTTACACGTGGTAAAAAATCCGAAGTACAACGAACCGCAGCAGCTGATTTATTTTACCCGCAAGCACAAAAAATACTCACCGATTGGCAACAGGCCCAAAAATTCTTCTCAACCCGTGACAATGCGACCGAAAAAGTCGCGCAGAAAATTGGTGCCTCGCACTTTTCAGCACTAACGTTGGTCCCTCATTTGATACCGGCACTCACACAATTACCGATTCAACTTACGGTTGAAATGCGTAATTCACAAGACTTGATGCAACAAGTTGCGCAAGGCACAGTTGATTTTGCATTCGTCGAACAACCGGTCATGGATCTGAGTCTATCGGTTGTGCCACTTATGACGGATCAATTAGTGCTGGCCGGCGGTGGTGATACCTGGCTACTCCGTGAAGTCGGCGCTAGCGCCCGTGCACATATGGATCGCTATTTTGCCCAACATGGGTTGCCAGACAACACCCTCACCATCACAAGCACCGATGTTATGTTGGCGCTCTTGCGGACTGGTTTTGGAAAAACAATCATCTCGCAAAAATTAATTGCTGATTACATTCCCTATGTCCCACTTGATGAGAGTTTCCAACGCCCCGTCAACTTGATTTATCGCGCACCACTTGATGCCAACAAAACCAGTGTGCTAGAAACCATCACGCAAACCCTTACAACCAACTTTGAAACCCAATAGTGTTAAAATAAAGCTATTCTAACCAATAGGTGTTGTCATCATGAATTCAGAGAAAAAATTAAAGATTTTAGATATTATTTTAGCGAGTCTGATAGCTATCATGTTGCTGGTTGTCATGGGTTTGGTCATCTCCCAACCTGCCGACCACAAACTGGTATTAATCGTTGTCGCTCTATTAGCGTTGGTGTTGATTGCGCTGTCTACTTATCGCTACTGGCTCGCTTATCCTGAACAAACCGGCTTAAAAGCGCCATTGTTTGTGCCTAAAGCGATTGGCTTGGGCTGGTCAATCAATCCACGTAATCCGATTGGCATGGCGCTAACAGTAGCAATTGTGATTTTTCTAGTTGTCGTGTTTGGTGTTGCCTTGCTTAAATAATTAATCGTTACAATGACTAAAAAAGCCCTGTTTGAGGCCTTTTTAAGTTATTGTGAAAAATTATAAAAAGCAACGATATTGCCTTGGTCTGCGGAAATAAAACCATTTTTTCATCTCACGCTGCTGGTAATGATACTTTTGCCCTGTTTTTTGAAGATCCCGATCGTATAAAAGTTGAAGTCGTCGTTTATAAAGAATAGAATATTAAAAAGCAAGCATCGCTTTTCTCTAAGGAAAATCCTTAAAAAATACAATATTCGAGGTTTGTTCATGCGTAAATTTTATCAACGTTGGCAATTTTGGTTTTATCTAGTGGTTGTTATTTTAGAGATAGTTGAAGTAACATATGTGAGTCCGTTTAACATGTCAGACTGGCAATCATGGCTATCAGTTGCCATCATAATACTATTAAGTTACAGCCTTTACGATGAAATAAAGCATACATCAACTTCAAAGCAAAAATAACTAGATAAACCAACATCATTTTTTGCTTTCAAATCACGTCATCATGTGATGTAGAATGTTATAAGAGAACACACTCACAAATTGGGAAACATTAACGATTTATTTTTGATGTTTGCCCAGTTAAAACCAGTATGAATAACAATAAAAAGCAGTAACGGCTATTATGTCGCTACTGCTTTTTATTGTCGTACGATCCATTACTGACCTTTAATCGCATCATACGTTGTTCTTGTCCAACCACTGGCAACTGGATCGACCCAGTGATGGACGCCATTGGCATCCATGATGTCAAAAGGCCCATCACCTGTATAATAACCGCCACCATTAGGATCAACCCAAGCCGTTTGTGTGGATGGCTTATCATTTGGATTACCCTCAGGGCCAACTGTTATTTGATATCTCGGATCATGTTTGATTGTTTCTGCGCTAACTGGTGCTTTGGTTACCGCATCATTTTTAGTTATTGTGCCCGCTGTCGCAACTTGATCCTTCTGACCAAGGATACGTGTGCGTACAAAATGGTTCACCCGAACCGAACTGACCATGATAGCACCCAAGAGACTCAATAAAATGACCAAACTAACCAACTTGACCAAAAACCTTTTACTTTTCCGCATACCTCTTCTCCTAATGCTGGTACGTTTGTGCGACATTTAGCTGTATTCATTATACACTTATTTCATCACATTAATAGTTTTGTAGGCGTGATTAA
>NZ_CBDKZH010000120.1:0-3843 GCF_965300815.1 Leuconostoc sp. | reverse complement strand
GTGCCGTTGTTATCTACAGCCACGATATATGGTTTCATGTAGTGGGCTTGGTCTAAAGTAAAGTCTTTTTCTATTTTTTCTTGTTCTTCAACGGAATCACTTAGAGCAAGCAAGACGCCTGATGCCATATTTTGCGCTGATTGCAAAACTTGCAACCCTTCTGCTTTGCTTAGGTTATTCATTGCATCTTCGGTGAAGTAAACCTTAATAGCATTCACGCCGGCATCATAGTATTCCATCTTGCTTATGTTGAGAGACCATTTGAAACTATCATTTGGTTCTCTAGTTTGTCCGTCAGGTAGTGGCTGACCATTTGGGTCAAGTTTTCCTAATGCAAAGCCTTGATCTTCCGTCAAAATCTTCAACAAATCTTCGTTGATTTGCTGTTGCAAAGAAGGTGATACCTTACCATCATTTTTAGATGATGAACTAGATTGACTTTCAGATGATGAACTCTCTGAAGTCTTTACTTGTTTAGAAGAAGTTGTTTTGCTTTCCGTATTCTTTTTATTGTCACTTGAATCACCAAAGCTATTGACAAAAAGAATTAGAGAAACGAAAGCGATCGTGAAGGTTATTAGGGTGCGCTTTTGCAGACCATCAGCTGCTTCTTCATCTTTTTTATAAAATACGACAGCTAGAATTGCCGATACTGCAAGTATCAGAAAAAATAGTAACGACATTTACTCTCTCCTTAGCCTTTTAGTGTGGTTACTTAGCACATGTTGCATTTGATAAAAGCATTTTAACGTGATGCTTAGCACGTATGTACGCCCAAACGGGCATGTATTAATTAGCTACTCTCAAATCCCAGTTATATCCGAGTTCTTTATCACCGCGACTAACTAAGTAGCCAGTTACTTCGGCAGGTTGTCCAACATTGTATTTTTTGAGACTGCCGTTGTCATCCTTGACGACAACAACATAGGCATTTTGCTTTGTTTGTCGAACGTTATCTGGCATATCTTCAACAGGGACGTAGATGTATAAGCGTGTACCTCTAGTATTCCTTTCGATAACTTGTCCTTTGATTGTAGTCTTGGTTGTGGCAACTTCAGCTTTTTGGTAGTAATCCAGGTGATTTTGTCTATCTTGTGCGTAGTAGGTTTTCAGAAATTCAACCATATTTCCAGACTTTAGATCGTTTTTCAAACTTTCAACTACATTGTCATCAATTGGTTTCTTTGCAGAACTTGAATTCGAACTAGAACTTGATGCGCTTGAACTCTCTTTATCTGATTGTTTTTTACTTGAGCTAGATACACTTGAACTTCTTTTGTCTGATGCGGATTGGCTTGAACCTACCTTACTTTGCTTTTCAGTCTTAGCTTGATCAGTTGCTTTTTCTGGTGTTTCGACAGTAGTTGCACCAACAATTAGTGAGACAACAACTGCCACTAACCAAAGCCATGTTTTCTTATTGATCTTGCGGTTTTTAACTAGTCCTAAAATAACAAATACAACGAATGCTGCAATTGAAATAATAAACGCAAAGCCGGACAAAGTTGCTAACATAAAATATCTCCCAAAGCCTTTTAATGTGGATGCTTAGCACATGTAGCTTTGAGCATTTTAACGTGATGTTTGGCGCAAATGTGTATGCCAAAGAGGGCATAGATTACTTAACATCATATTTGTTGGATAGTTCAAATTCTGAGTTTTCTGGTTGATCGTGCCACTCGATAGTGATGTCTTTGGTTTCTTGTAAATAATTTTTTATGCTTTCTAACGGAACATTGAAATATTCCTTGCGCTTATTAACATGATTACTACGATATTTTTCAAACTGACTATGTAGTTCGTTCTCTAATTTAAAGGCATCATCTGAAAATATGAGTGCGTGTACGTCAAACTTAAACGGTACAGAAGCGCTACCCAACTCGTCAATACGATCTGTTGGTTCTAGTCTTCGTGTAACGCCTATTTTGTAAACATCTTTTCCGAAGGAACCGATATTGCTAATAATATAAACGTATCCTGCCTTTGCGTTATTAAGCCGATAATCCAAATCGTGTTCTTGTTCATCGAGCAAAGCTATTTTTGACTTTAATTCTTCAATCTGAGATTCTATTTCATCTGTCTGTTCTTTAGATAAAAGGGCATTTATAGCATTTTCAAATTGCTTGCGCTCTTTATTTAGATTTTTTCTTTCGCGCTCTACTTCTGCTCGAAGCTGTTTTTCTTCACGCTCACGCTGTTTTTCTTCGCGTAACTTTTCTTTTTCTTCCTGTTTTTTCAATGCAAATTCAACAGCAAGTTTAAGTTCTTGTAATTTAAGGTCAACATATTCATCAGAGAGTACAACAAAGTCAGACTTTAGAAACAGATTGCTTAATGTTTTTGCGCTCTTTATAAGCTGTTGACTTTTTTGATTATAGTTATTTGCATTTACTTTATTAATGATACCCGTTGCTTCACCGTTGAATGCTCTGATTAGAGCAGAGGCTGCCTTATTTTGCATTGCTCTGCCTTTGGAGTCAGACTCATTGAAAGATACCGTGCTAGTGATAATAGCGGCTAGTTTATTTTTAACGAGCATTTTTTCTTGTTCGATTACTCGATCTAAAGCATTTTTATAGGTTAAACTGTCGGCAAAGTTATAGGTAGGTTTATAAAATCCTAATTCAATATTATTATTTGCGTTTTCTAACTCAGCATTAGCGAGATTAATCTGCGTTTTAATAGCATCTAGTATGTTTTTTTCCTTTTGAATTTCTTCTCGAAGTTTTGCTAGCTTAGTTTCCAATTGTTCATCTTTTTTTCCAAAGAAAAACATAATAATATCCTCCTATTCTTTAAAACAGCGATTTCAAGTGGTACAGGAATACCACAAAATACATTATGAAGCCGTAGAGTTTACCAGTATGTTGTTGTAGTTCAAGACATTTTAGCGTGATTCTCAGCACATGTTTTTTACTACTTGTCAAATTGTGACGCCTTTATTCATTTGACATTTTACTTCATTTTCTAAAAACGAAGGCAATCCAAACCAATCCATAAACTCTAGCCAATTAGGTGTGTCAGTCATACCGTTATATTTAACTAAAAGCCATTTAATGGCAGATTGATTAGCAGGGGCCTCGGCATCATTTCTGACGTCATATCCGTGATACGCAACCAGACGTGATGATGTTTCATTTTTCTCTATGAATTGAAAAATTTCGTGAGTGAGACGGAAAATATATTGATGATTCCATCTTGAATTTTTGTTTATAACAACACGGCGGCTTTTTAAATCTTCCACGTCCGGAGCATCAGGGCTCAGTCTTGATGTTTGAATTAATTCCACGTCATTTGAAGCGTAGAGTGGCATAATTTCATCAAGAATGTCATTCATCTAATCCTGTCTCCAAAATATTTTTGATAATTTGCCAATCTCGTTCGCTTATAGGTCTACCACCATAAGATAAAACGTCGCGATCAACTTCTCTTAAATCAATTGTGTCTGTGACTTTATTGTTGTCGGCCAAGTTTAAATTCTCGCCAATTAAGTAAGAAACGGAAACACCTAAAACGTCAGCAACTTTTGCTAAAGTTTCTGTTCTGGGGTCTTGCTTTTTCCATATATAAATCGTCTTTTCGCCAAATCCTGCTTTTTCAGCAACTTGATTAAGACTCATACCTCTCGTTTTCGCCAAAGACTTAATGTGCTCAAATAGTGTCATTTCAGTACCTTTCAAATGGTACATAACAAAACAGTATCCAAAAGTATCTCTTAGTGTTGGTGAAATATCCAAAAGGGTCTATTATATTGTTTGTACCAAGTTATTAAACATAATTTATGAATCAAAAAAATCAATGCACAGCAAGAGATGTAGGAGTTTAATGCTATGTGCCGTAAGT
>NZ_CBDKZH010000119.1:2725-3871 GCF_965300815.1 Leuconostoc sp. | reverse complement strand
GTCGCTTCTTCAGCTGTTCAAACGATTTTGAACTCATTGAACGCAAAGCGTGCAGCGCTTGGTTTGGCGCCTGTTCGTTTGGATGCTGGTTTGTCAGCGCGTGCCCAAGCGCGTGCCTATAACGCTGTGAATAATGGCGGATTACCATCAAATCACTTCAGTACAAATGGTGAAGTTGTTGCCATTGGTTGGAGTGCTGGTACAGTGATCGATGCTTGGTACAACGAAACCAACATGATGACAAATGGCACACCAGGACACCAAATGTGGGTTGCTAACGCACGTGCCTCAGCTGTTGGCTTTGGTATTGTGGGTAACACAATTGTCGGTGTATCTGACGCCGGTCAATATTAATATATGACGCATGGCTAATAATTGGCTAGATATCGCACTAACGCAGTTGGGGAAAACATACCAGTCCTCAGGTGCGTTTGTTGCTTTTGTCATGAACACGTCCAACATCAAAGCTGATGGTCAAACGGGTCATTGGTCACAAGACCTGATTGATTTACTTTATGATGTGTATGAACTTAATACTGTTGAAAATACGCGACCGGGAGATTTGTTGTTTTGGGGAATTCCTGAACAGCCTTATAGTGTTGGCATCTATGTCGGTGGCAGCCATTATATTGCTGTTGATGAAAATGACGCCCAGGTTAAGATTCAGACGCTGAATCAGAGTTGGTATCCGACATTTGCTGGCACAGTGCTTTAGATTTGGTTTGAAACCAAAAAGAAATGTAATTGTCACAAAAGACATTTAAAATCCTTTTTTGTGACATGTTTGTGTTCTTGATAACGAAGTGAAAAGAATGCACAACATCTACGTTATGCTAATTTGGTACACTTATCATTGTCGAGAAGACCTCAAACAATGATACTTAATCAAGTCTTTAACTTTTAAGGAGTTACCTATATTATGAAAACATCTACTATGCTTAAATCTGCTGTTGCTGCCGGCGCATTTGCTGTTGCTGGGGTGGCAACAGCAAATGCTGATACAATTACTGTTCAAGCTGGTGATACTTTATCAAAGTTAGCGCGTGCCAATGGCACAACTGTTGATGCCTTAGCAAAGGCCAACGGTATTTCAAATCCTAACTTGATTTTTGTTGGGCAACAATTACAAACTGAAGGGACTGCTAA
>NZ_CBDKZH010000119.1:0-2625 GCF_965300815.1 Leuconostoc sp. | reverse complement strand
AACCGTGATGGCTTTATGACAGCTGCTGAATACTTGGCTTATCAAGCTAATGGTGGCACAACTGCCCCAGCAGCACCACAAGTGACACAAGTTTCAACAGCTGGTAACTCAGCTGCAGCAACGATGTTGAATTCATTGAACGCATTGCGTGCGTCATTGGGACTACGCCCAGTAACTTTGGATGCTGGTTTGTCAGCGCAAGCACAATCACGTGCCTACAACGCTGTTGCAAATGGTGGCTTGCCAACAAACCACTTCCGCACAAATGGTGAAGTCGTTGCCATTGGCTTTGGTTTCAATCAAGTAATTAGTGCTTGGTATAACGAAACAGGCATGATGACAAATGGTACACCAGGTCACCGTATGTGGGTCACTAACCCACGCGCAATATCAGTTGGTTTTGGTGTTGTTGGTGGCACAATTGTTGCCGTATCTAACGTTGGTCAATACTAATAAAATCATTAAAGACGCCCTTGCTGGCGTCTTTTTTTTGTATAATAGTAGGTAGAGGATCATAGTCTTATGACATTAGTTTTTACAACACTAACACCAGAAGAATATAACCAATTTGAATTACAGCAGCCATTAGGTAGCTATACGCAATCTGTTTTACAATATCACCTTTTGCGTCAACGCCAGCGTGACGCATTTTTGTTGGGTGTTAAAGATGACGACACAATCGTTGCGGCGGCATTAGTCACCACCGAAATGACACGTTTTGGACAGGTCTATCTATTTGATCGTGGGCCATTGATGGACTTTAGTGATCGTGAGTTGCTGGCATTTTTCGCCCGGTCAGTGCATCATTTTGCTAAAAAGCAAGGGGCGCTCTATATCATTTGGCGTCCGAATGTTACTTATGCCAATACGGATGATAAGGGGCAATTAATTGGTAGTACAAATGATCAATTCTTAACGATGATGACGACTGCGGGCTTCACACACGAACCATTCCAATTTGGTATGTCAACGACGGGGTCGCCAACTTGGGAATATGTGAAACCATTAGCTGGCTTAGATAATGAACGGGCGATTCGCCAATCTTACACGAAGAACGCGCAATATTATTTAAAGAAAAATCAGCAGTTTGGCATCCAATTGCGCGAACTATCACGGGAAGAGTTACCGGCGTTTAAGCAGTTAACCCAAACGACGGCGGATCGGCTACACTATCATGATAAAGACTTATCGTTTTATGAAGCGATTTATGATAATTATGGTGACGACGCCACCTTTATTTTTGCAGAATTGAACTTTGAACGTTACATAGCAGAAGAAAGCGACAAGATTGCAGCGTTGAATCAAAAGTTAGCTAAAATTCAAGAAAAAATTGATAAATACCCGCATCAAGATAAGTTTAAGCGCCAATTTGCCGAATTTGATGATCAAAAGCAGCATCACATTAAGCGTGTTGAAAAAGCCAACCAACAATTTGCAGCCGCTGGTCAAGCAACGGTTGTTGTTGCTGGGGCACTGTTTATTGCGCAACCACAGGAAATGACCTACTTGTATTCTGGCACGTATGAGGATTATATGGATTATTATGCACCGTATCAGATTCAAGATGCGATGATCCAACGGGCAGTGGCACAGGGGATACCGCTTTATAATTTTTATGGTATTTCAGGTCGGTTTGATGGTTCTGATGGTGTGTTAGGCTTTAAAACAGCATTTGCTGGACATGCGCGTCAGTTAGTCGGTGACTTTATTTTACCGGTGAATGGCACAAAATACCGGCTTTATCGGTTATTAAAGCGTTTAACAGGACGCGGTTAAACAGTGCTTTGAGATTAGTCGCGATGACATCATTGGTTTTATCTGTATGAGGAGGCAATTTTATGGAATTGACACATTTTGGACATGCCGCATTACGGATTGTGTCGGATGGCACAACTATCTTAGTGGATCCGTTTATCACGCAAAATCCTTTTTTAAATCACGCTGATGAACTAGTTGAGACACTGGCGGCTGATTTTATTATCGTGACCCATCCGCATGCAGATCATGTCGGCGACACGTTGGCGATTGCACAACGTACAGGGGCCACAATTGTTGTCTTGGCAGATACGCACTATGAGTTTTTGGCGACTAATGATTTACCGGTTATTGCCCCGAATTTTGGCGGTGAGGTGCAACTGAGCCCAACCATTAAAATTAAATTCTACCCAGCCTGGCATGCGGTGACAACTGATGGACATGCTAGTATGTCGGCAGGATTTGCCTTAACTATTGAAGGCAAATTATTGTATTTTGCAGGTGATACGGGCTTGTATTCCGATTTGAAACTGGTGGCATTGCGGCAACCGGTTGATATGGCGTTTTTACCAATTGGTGGCTATTATACAATGGCACAAGATGATGCCTTGATTGCAGCGAGTTTCTTAACGGCAGCGCACGTGCTGCCAATCCACTATGATACTTTTCCAAAAATTAAAGCTGATGTGACACGTTTTATTGCTGACTTACCGGATGGTGTTGGCTTCAAACCAGCTATTGGTCAACCCTTTAATTTTTAGTGGTATAATGATTAAATATTTAATTGGGGGCCAGTATGGACAATGAAATCATGAGCCGGTTAGCACGGCGTGAACAACAGCAACAAACACCACAGATGCCAAATGGTGG
>NZ_CBDKZH010000118.1:0-3875 GCF_965300815.1 Leuconostoc sp. | reverse complement strand
CGTCAATTGGCGAACGGTCGTGGTTAACGTGGCAAACAACATATCTTTTTCAAAGACTTGCTTGGTATCGTCCGTGTCCGCACCGACGCCAAAGCGCGCGAGCAGGCGGTTCATCAACGTGGATTTACCAGCGTTGGTATAACCCACCAAGGCGACGTTGGCCAATTCGTTGGTTGTCCGCTTAGCTGAACGTGTTGACGTGCCTTTAGATAACTCGGCGAGTTCTTGGCGAATTCGCACCATCTGAGACGTAATCCGACGGCGTGATTCTTCGAGCTTCGTTTCACCCGAACCACGTGACGTAAAGCCGCCACCACCAGCACCAGTTTGCTGATCAAGGCTCACAGACATACTTGTCCGCAAGCGGGGGAGTTGGTACTGCAAGCGAGCCAGTTGCACTTGTAACTTCGCTTCCTTAGTTTGGGCGCGTTGGGCGAAAATATCTAGAATCAGCCCCGTGCGATCCAGCACCGTTGTGTTGGTTAACTTTTCTAAGTTGCGAATTTGGGATGGGGATAACTCATCGTTGGCAACAATCATATCCACTTCGTAAGTCTTGGCGGCTTCCGCTAATTCTTCCACTTTTCCCTTACCAAAGTAAGTAGCAGGGTTTGGTCGTTCCAGCTTTTGGGTAAATGTTTCCACTGGTACCAAATTATTGGCTTTTGCCAGATTGGCAAGTTCTTCGAGTTCATAGGTCAAATTCGCTTGGCTCGTTGTGAGGCCAACCAGAAAGACCTTACGTGGGTCTTGGGCGTTAATGTGTTGTTCTGTCATAAAAAAATACCTCCAGAGAATAGCGAGACTGGGGGCATTTTACGTGTCGAGGGCAAAATTGCTGACCAATCTCAAGATGTGCACATAAAAATAGAGACTCTACTCTTATCTACGGGATCTTAAAATTCGTTTGACAATTGATTGCACTTCCTTTATTTAGACTACTGATAGTGTAACAGTTTTTTGCGAAACTGTCTATTAAAAGACCGTCGTATCATCGTTAAAACGGACGATTTTGGCGTCATGGGGGTCCAGTTCGAGCTGCATGACCGCCCCGTTTTTAACGGGTTCACTGGCGAAATCATGGCGGCCAAACTTTTCGGCAATCCCACGAATTGTTGTGCCGTGTGACACAATGAGGACGTTATCGCCGTCTTTATGACGGAAGCGAATATCATTAAACCCACGTGAAACACGCGTCCACCATTGTTCGTCGTCTTCGGCGAAGTGATAAGGGTCTGCTTGACGGATGGTGTCCATCGCATCAGCCATGCCGTAGATGGTAATCAAGTTTGTGTAAGTCTCAAAGGGTGTGTCTTTGAAAGCAGTGAGCGTAGTGGTCACTGTTTCACCGTTAATCCCTTCAAACGACCCAAAGAACTGTTCACGGAAATCAAAGAGTTGCGTCGGTTCCTCTGGTGATTCTGCCGTATTATTTTTCAAAATGTAACGTGCGGTATGAATGGCACGAGTCAAATCAGATGAGTAAGCGCCATCAAAATGAATGTTAGCCAGTCGCTTACCGGCATTCAAGCCATGTTCGATCCCTTTTGGGGTGAGGGGGGCATCAGACCAACCTTGAAAACGGTGTAAGAAGTTGAAGTAAGTTTCGCCGTGACGGACAATATAGACGTTAATTGACATAGTAATAGTTGTAGGGCATTATCTTGAACGGTCGTTCCGCAATACGCTACAATTGCCTCCTAAATGGTTATTATCTCCATTCTAACATAAAATGCCAGACACCAAAAAAGACCGCAAACGCGGTCTTGTCATTAAGCGGGTGAATCCGCTGTATTTGACTTGTCATCTTTTTCATCTTCGTCGAAGATGCCATTATGATTTAAGTCTTGTTTTGGTGTTGGTAACTCTTGGACAATAAATTCTGAAATGTAGGCATTGTCATAATCCAAGGCCGTTAATTTGAAGTTGGCCACTTGCATCGTGTCACCAGCTCTAAATTCAGGGTCGTGATTTAAGACATAACCGGTCAAAGTCACCGCTTCGTCTTCTTCAAGTTCTTTAATCTTCTTGTTGAAGTAACGTTCAAAGTCATAAAGGGTCATTTTACCAGAGACTTTATAACGGTGATCACCAAGCTTTTCGATGTAATCATCTGAGACGTCATCGATTTCATCACGGACCGTACCGAAAAGTTCTTCGTAAATATCCTTATCCGTGATCATACCACTGGTACCACCGTATTCGTCCACGACAATGGCGATCGGCGAACGCTTGATAATCATTTCATCCATGACATCGTGCAAGTCCATATTTTCAGGGACGGCTGGAATATCACGCATGATTTTAGCGACCGTATCTTGATCGTTAATGCGAGATTGACGCAAGAGGTCATAGATAAAGACATAACCTAACACTTTATCCTTGTCATTGTCAGCAATGACTGGGAAACGTGAGTAACGATCTTGTAGGTAAAGATTGATGGCATCAGCGATTGTTGTTGTGACATCAATAGCAGTCATTGATGTGCGATCAATCATGATATCCACGGCAACCTTATCGTTCATCTCAAAGGCGCGCTTCATAAACGTCAAATCTTCTTCGTCCAGCTCACCAGCAGCGGCGGCATTACGTGACAGTGAGAGAATTTCAGTTTGTGAATAAATGTCTTCTTCGCCATCCGTACGGAAGCCCAACATGTGGGTGATCATATTTGATAGATGATCCAATGTCCAAATCAACGGGAACAGCAGAATGTGGAAGAAACGCACAGGACGAACGATCAGCATTAAGACCTTAATGGGTTCTTCAATCGCGATGTTTTTCGGTACCAAATCGGTAAACACCGCATGCACGACCGTGAAAATAATCATGGCAGAGACTGACGACACAACGCCAGAATATTCTGCTGGAATCAAACCGGTCTTTAGAATGATTTCGGCGACTGTCTCTTCACCAATCCAACCTAAAATCAAACTCGTAAGTGTAATACCGACTTGTGCAGTCGATAGATATTCAGTTAAATGCGATGCCATATAAATGGCGTGCTCAATATTACGTGAAGGCTTTTCACGATTTTCTTGCAAATCGCGGAGCGCACTCAAACGTACTTTAACCAAAGAGTATTCTGTTAACGTGAACAAAATAGCAAGTAACAGCACCAAAACAATAATGACAAAGTTAAGGAGCATAGACGGACCAGAATCCAAAGTCGTAAACCTCTTTTCTTATGTATACTACACGGTATTATACCAGAAAACACCATGAAATAAAAATGAGACTCGGGCGGAGCGGGCAGGGAACGTGCGGCTAGTATTATCAGAAACGAACACATTTTCGCTTGTTGTCAAGTAGGTCGCTGCGTACGAAAGGCCATGATGCGCGAAAACTGGCACTTTTGACGTGTTTTCTAAGTTTTTTGTGATGGTTTCATTTGTGGTGAAATTGGCATAATCGTTGATAAATCGGGGTTTTTCACGCACAAAAAATAAGTTTGTGAAATTTAAAATCATTTTTCTCGGCAAACAATTGCTAACATTGTCTCGTGTCGAACAACTGTTTGTGAAGACGTATATTGTCCTTGTTTAATTTCCAAAAGAGGGTAAACTAGCAATAACAATTAAGACAAAAGATTGAGGCAACGATTATGGAAAAAGTAACTGTCTATACAAAATATAACTGCGTACAATGCAAAATGACGAAGAAATTCTTGTCAGCGCAAGGTATCCCCTTTAAGGAAATCAACATTGAAGAAGAAGTGGCGTATGTGGAAACGTTAAAGGCTGACGGGTTCCGACAAACACCAGTTGTCGCCATTGAGGGCATGCCAAAGTTTTCTGGTTTCCGCCCAGACGTACTCAAAAAGATTTCAGCTTAATTTAAGCCATTAATGAATGAAGACCAAAGGCGGAAGTCAA
>NZ_CBDKZH010000117.1:0-3911 GCF_965300815.1 Leuconostoc sp. | reverse complement strand
AAGTACGCAATCGCTGCCACAAAAATACCAATAATAATGTTAATAGCCAAGATAGATTGCGTACGTGCCGGTGTATTGGCAATTTCTAGGTACGTACCAAGAAGCATTAAGCCAACAAAAAGTTGAACACGTCCCTTAGTAAATTTCAACCCTAACTTAGCCACGAGCAAAATGACCAACAATAACACCAGTTGACCAAAATAAGCCATCATGCGGACTGGAAAACGTAATGGTCCCACATTTGCTGGTCCAAACAGTAACATAAAGGTCAATAATGTTGGTGTTAACCATTGGATTAACACCACTTTATGACTTTGAATGAAACTTTTGGTTTGTTTAAAGTTCACAAACACCAACAACGCTAATAACCAACTAACATACATAAACGGCATATAAGTCACACCGCTAACAGTCCACCAAGAGTTCATTTCTGAATAGCCGACTGGTGAAAAAGAGAAAAGCAAATCTGATAAACTTGGCGATAAGAAATTATCGTTGAAAATGCCTTCAGTATTGCGCATTGTCACACCAGAAATGGCAATTCCTGGTAGGTATACAGCAATTGTTGTCGCAGCTAAACTAATGCCTAAAAAGATAATTCGACGTAATTGCGGCCAATTTTTCATCACAATGGCGGCGATAAAAGCTCCCAACATGACGGCAATTAACATGATTGTTCCAAAGACATAACCAACCGTAATAATCGAATAACCCACCACAAACACCAATACTGGGCCTGTGTTTTTATTCAAAAATCGTCGTAGGACCCACCAGAACCAAGGGAAAAATGCCGACACCATTAAATCAGTGACCCAAGATGACGCTCCGGCAAAAATAGTAAAACCGACAAAAGGCGTTACAATCCCATAAATAATCGCGTATGGTTTTTGAACAGCCATTGAGCGCGCCAACAAGAAAGACCCAACCCCTAAGATGTTTAACAGAACAATTTTAAATATCGTCGCAAATATCAAAAAATTAGAAGAATAATAAACAACAACGGAGATTACCCAAACCAGTGGGCTAAATGTTCCCCACTGACACTCAGATAAATAATTCCCTGACCCTTGGGCAGCCACGTTGAAAATCGGTAACTGGCCCTGCATCACTAATTTGCCAACTTCATACCATTGCCCAATTGCCCCACGTTGTGTGTCATCCAAAAAATAGAAACGATGAAAAAAGAACAATGGAATTAAGCTAAAAATGGACACAATCGCAACAATGAGGACAATTGCACCAAAGGTACTTTGCCAACTATTGCGTAGTCTTTGCTTGATCGTCATATTATGCAGGTCCTTAATCATTCAACTCTTCGGCAATGATATAACGTGGGCGGTGCTTAACTTCAAGGAAAATCTTGCCAATATATTCACCAATAATCCCTATTGCCACTAATTGCAACCCACCAAGCATCCAAATCGACACCATCAAAGTTGGCCAACCTGCTGATGTTTTACCAAATGCCCAACCAATAAAGATATAAATTAAACTAAGGATACTAATCCCAAAAATACCTAAACCGACATTCCGCACAAATGTGATTGGTGAAATTGAAAATGATGTAATCCCTGTTGCCGCAAACTTAATCATTTTACGCAAAGGATACTTCGTTTCCCCAGCTTCACGTTCAGCACGGGCATAATAAACTTTGGCTTCGTTGAAACCAATCAGTGGGAAAATGCCACGCAAGAACATTTCGCGTTCTTGATATTCTGAAAAGGCACGCAATACCTTTTGATTGACCAAACGAAAATCCGCATGGTTGGGAATTGAATTAGCCCCTAGCGCTGACATCACTTTGTAAAAGCTTTGTGCCGTAAAGCGCTTGAAGAACGTATCGGTTGTTCGATCATTACGCACACCATAAACGATGTCTTTCCCTGAGTTAGCCAATTCAACCATTTCAACAATAGCTTGTGGATCATCTTGAAGATCAGCGTCAATCGTCACAACATAATCAACATCTGTATCTGTTAAATACGTCATCCCAGCAATAAGCGCGTTTTGATGCCCAAAATTCGTGCTAAAACGCAATCCCTGAACATTGCCATATTTTTCATGTAGCTCATTGATGAGTGCCCAAGTCTTATCCTTTGAGCCATCATCAACATACATGATAAAACTACTTGGCGCAACGAGATTTGCTTGTATCATTTCTGTCAACAAATCATGTAATCGCGCTGTGGTCTTTTCAATGACCTCTTCTTCATTGTAAGCTGGCAAAACAATTGCTAATTTTTTTGATGCCATTTATTTCATACCTCTCACTTTATAAACCATGAAGCGTAAATTCTGCATGACTTTTGCCATTGCATTACCACGCCACAGGACTGATTTTGTTACAATATCAGGAAACTCTTGGTGCATCGCTTCATTCATACCGATGACATGTTGACTCTGAACATCCTGTAACTCTGCCGTCCATTGGCCTGAACTGACGCGGAATTTTACGCCCACTGTCACATCGGGCACAAAATCACCCAATGTCAAAACATGCAAGTAAGTTGATAAATCAACCACATACGGATGCGTAAAATCCCAACCACCAGCCTGCTCAAAAGCATCACGGCGCATCAAGACACCACCTGGTTCACCAATCGCATTAATGCCTAAACCAACTACATGACGAATAACCGCTGCCCCACGCATTGGTCGCTTCAAGCCCAAAAGCCCCCACGACTTTTTAATGACATGGTTCTGATCATCAATAACTTCTCGTAAACTAGCCGTTAAGGCTGTAGCTGTATTGGCCTCTAATAAATCAAATTGCCGCTTTAAGGTACCTGGCAGTAGCACATCATCTTGTGGGATTAATTTAATGTATTTCCCCGTTGCTTTGCTTGACACAAATTGCCAATTTTCTTTGGCTGCCCCCTGTGGTGCAGTATAAATTTTTAGCCGTGGATCCGTCGCAGCCATTTTTTCTAATAACGCGCGTGTCCCATCTTCCGGTCCCTGAATTGCAACTGACACATCAAAAGTAACACCAACTTGGTCTAACACTGATTGCACGGTTTCTTCAATAAAGGGTCTCGCTTTATATGCGGGTATAACAACCGAAATATCTAACATTATTTTGATCTCCTAAATGAAAAAAACTTATGCCCAACAAAACTAATCATCGTTGTCACAATTAAAATTAAAAACTGTGCAGCAATTGGGTTCATATGTCCGAAATTAACCAATAGTGGCAATACAACCAAGTTAATCACATAACTCACGAGGTTAATCATCGTAAACCGAATAAAGTCCTTGACAACCTGCCCCTGAACACGAAATGTTACCTTCCGATGTAAATAAAATGCCACAAAATTAGACACAATTTGGGAAATAACCAACGCAACCATATAGCCATGTGGCACTGTTTTTAATGTTAATGTTAAACCAGTAAAAATAAAAAAACCAAAAAACGTATTGAATCCGCCAACCAAAAGGAATCTGAATTTTTCATCGGAAATCAATTTTTTAATGTAATCTATCATATTAATCTAAAAAATCCTCTCATGACGGACGTTTCTATCGTGCGTCAATTCAGTCCTTATCTTGTAGACTTGCCAAAAATTGGGCCAAGGCTTCACGCCAATTCAAAATCTCAAATCCTGTGGCCTTGGCCTTTTCCAAACTCATCACTGAATGCTTTGGGCGATACGCCTTTTGGGGGAATTCTGCACTCGTCACTGGTGTCACCTCGACATCAGTCGTCTTAAGAATTTCCCGCGCAAAATCAAACCAAGTCGCGGTATCATCATTTGATAAATGATACGTCCCAAATGTCGCATTCACCGTGATTAAATGCAACATAAACTCCGCTAATGTCCGCGTCCAAGTTGGTCGACCTAATTGATCATTCACTACACTCAACTTCGGGTGCGTTTGAGCCAGACGTTGCATCGTGTAGACAAAATTAT
>NZ_CBDKZH010000116.1:0-3978 GCF_965300815.1 Leuconostoc sp. | reverse complement strand
TTATCAACGCGACAATCGATCATTAAAATATGATGATTATAATTTAATTGATGTTTGAGGAGAAACTGTCTTTATGGGGAATTTGTTGTTAGATGCAAAAGATGTATCTGTCCAATTTAAAATTGCTGGTGATTATCAAACAGCCCTACACCGCGTTAATTTATCGATTGCACGTGGTGAAGTATTGGCGCTCGTCGGCGAGTCTGGTTCAGGAAAGTCAACCTTTGCGATGAGTGTCATGGGGTTGCATAACCCAGATCAAACACAGGTCACGGGGTCGATTCGCTTACTCGGTGATGAATTGATTGGGTTATCTGAACGGCAGTTTGATACGTACCGTGGGGTATCGGTGGGGATGATCTTTCAAGATCCGTTATCGAGCTTAAATCCACTGATGAAAATTGGCGATCAAATTGCTGAAGCTATTACCGTGCATGATAAACACGCCAAGGCTGTCACAACACGCGTGCAAAAATTATTAACGGATGTTGGGATTACGGATACGAAGCGCGTCGCGCAACAATATCCGCATGAACTGTCTGGTGGGATGCGGCAACGTGTGATGATTGCGATTGCCCTAGCCAATGAACCAGATTTGATCATTGCGGATGAGCCAACAACGGCGTTAGATGCCACCATACAAGCACAAATTCTAGACTTAATTAAAGAAATTCAACTCAAAAAGAATGCCGGTATTTTACTCATTACGCATGACTTAGGTGTCGTGGCAGCGATGGCCGATAAAGTGGCCGTGATGTAAGCCGGACAAATTGTTGAAGAAGCGCCGGTTAATGACCTATTTACCCAGCCAACACACCCGTACACGCGGTCGTTGTTGCGGGCGGATCCGTCAGATGTTGCCCCTGGGCAGGCGTTGTATGCAATTCCAGGTACTGTACCAGCTTTGAAGGACATGGATCATAGTAAAGACTTGTTCCTACAACGTTTGCCGTGGCTTGATGACGACGTCGTCAATGCACCTGTGGCTGACACGTTGCATGAAGTCGGGCCCAATCATTTTGTACGAGGGACGGCTTGGCAAACATTTGAATTTACGGATGATTTTAACAAGGTAGGTGAAGTATGAGTGAGCTGGTTAAAATTGAGCATTTGAAAGTTTACTATCCGATTCGCTCAGGTTTTTTTAATCGGGTAACAGGTAACATTAAGGCGGTAGATGACGTTTCTTTTACCATTGAAGCAGGGAAAACGTATGGCTTAGTTGGTGAATCTGGTTCGGGGAAGACGACGATTGGCAAGGCGATTGTTGGGCTAGAAAATCCAACTAGTGGCAAAATTTTATTTGATGGCCAAGATGTGACAACGATTAAACAAAAAAAGCATCTGCATTACAACAAAGATGTACAAATGGTGTTTCAAGATAGTCAATCTAGTCTGAATCCGCGTAAAACAATCGGTGAAATTATTGCGGAGCCGTTAAAAAACTTTGGTGTGCCGCAGACAATTGGCGCTGGGGCGAACGGTGAACGACTCTTTACGCAAGAAGCGATTGATGCGCGTGTTTTAGAATTATTGGCCATTGTTGGCCTGCCAGAACGGACAGTGACACAATATCCGTTCCAGTTTTCTGGTGGTCAGCGGCAACGGATTGGTGTTGCGCGGGCCTTGGCGACAAATCCACGTTTGATTGTGGCTGATGAACCGGTATCAGCGTTGGATTTGTCGGTGCAAGCGCAAGTGCTGAATTTTATGAAGAAAATTCAACGTGAATTTGGGATTAGCTTTTTGTTTATTTCCCATGATTTAGGTGTGGTGAAATACATGACGGACTATATTGCCATTATGCACCAAGGGCGCTTTGTCGAAATGGGCACAACGGCCGATATTTTTGAGCATCCACAGCATATTTATACAAAACGCTTACTCTCAGCTATTCCAAGTTTGGATGTCAGTCAACGCGATGCCAACCGCGCACGGCGTAAGGCGCTTGAAGCGGAGTTTGAGGAAAGCAAGTTGGATTATTACCGCGAACAAGGGCAATTATTGCGCGCCTTTGATTTGCAGGCTATTACAGATACCCACTTTGCTGCTGTGAAAAAGGAGGCACGATAATTATGCTACAAACAATACTACGCCGTGTCTTGATTATGATTCCGCAGATGATTTTGGTGTCGATTTTGATTTTTATGTTGGCACAATTGATGCCGGGAGATCCGTTTTACGGGAACTTGAACCCCAACTCTGATCCCGCGACAATTGAACGGATGCGACACGCAGCCGGGCTTGATTTGCCTTGGTATGAGCAATATATCCGTTGGGTCGACCATGTTTTACATGGTGATTTAGGCACCTCTTATACGGTTAATAAGGGCTGGTCAGTCACGCGCTTGATTGAGCAACGCCTTTGGCCAACCCTATCGATGGGTATCTTAGCGACAATTCTCACGTATTTATTAGCGATTACGCAAGCGTTGCTCGCTGCTCGTCACGAAAACAAATTGATTGATCGGGCGTTAATTGTTTGGAATACATTGACGTCAGCGGTGCCGTCCTTTGTGTTCTACTTCATCATGATGATTTTATTTGTGTATATTATTCCAATTTTCCCAAGTTCAGGGACAGGAATTGATGACACTAAGAATTTTGCGGTGAATTTTTTCAGTAACTTACGTTATGCCTTTTTGCCTGGCTTTACGATTGCCCTCTTTAGTACGAACGGGGTATTTCAATACCTCAGATCGAATTTGTTAGATCAGCAAGCCCAAGACTATGTGCGGACAGCACGTGCCAAAGGGGTACAGATTAAAGATGTTTTCCGCAAGCACATTTTAAGAAATGCCTTTTTGCCAATTGCTTCCGGCATTGGTTATGCCATTACGGGCGTGCTGGCTGGGGCGATGTTTGCGGAAACCGTCTTTGGTTATCCTGGGATTGGAGCCTTATTCGTGCAAGCATTGAGTGGTCGTGACTATACGGTGATTACCGCATTGATGCTGTTACAAGGCTTCTTAGCGCTCTTAGGTGGGTTGCTATCTGACATCATTTCTGCGTGGGTTGATCCGCGTATTCGTGTGAAATAAGGAGGCGCTATGGCAACGAAAAAAAGTCGTTTTGGCGAAAAATTTTTGAAAAATTTTTGGCGTGAACTAGAACGTGATGGATTGGGTTTGACCGCTCTGATTTTACTCATTGTGTTATTCTTATTTATTTTTATCGGGCAGTTTTTTGTGCCGAGTGATATTGGGACGATGAGTAGCATTTTAAATGCGAACTTACCACCGTTAACCAACGGGCATATTCTCGGGACTACGGACTCTGGGGCTGACTTTATTTTGACATTAATTGCCTCAGCGAAGAATTCCATCATTATTGGGTTCGGGGTAGCCACGTTGATTTCCCTGATTTCAATTGTTTTTGGGATGATGATTGGTTATTTTGGCGGTTGGGTCGATTGGATTGCAATGCGTGTGATTGATTTTTGGCTGATTATGCCGTTAATCATGGTGTTGGCGATTATCTTTGCCACGGCTAAAGGGGTGTCGATTTGGAGCCTGATTATGATTTTGTCCGTCATTAGTTGGCCGGCCAACGTTCGCTTGGTACGGACGTTAACATTGTCGGAAGTCAATCGTGATTATGTTGAAGCAGCCAAAATTTCAGGAACACCTTGGTATAAAATTTTGTTTTCGGGTATTTTGCCCAATATTTCATCAACCATTATTTCAGATTATGCTTTAACACTGGCGGGGTCAATCGGGATTGAAACTGGATTGACATTCTTGGGCTTTGGTTTGAAGCAAGGGACCAGTTCGTTAGGGTCGATGTTGATGGTATTGAATGGGTCTGCTTCAACGATTTATGTGCGTTGGTGGTTATGGGTGCCGGTCACACTTATCCTCATCATACTCACATTTGGTTTTGTGGTTTTGGGACTTGTTGCGCGTCGTGCAAGGGATCAAAGCGAAGCAGTGAATTAAAATATATTTATAATTAAGTGTTGACATTATGAAAAACTGT
>NZ_CBDKZH010000115.1:0-4018 GCF_965300815.1 Leuconostoc sp. | reverse complement strand
ATAAAAGAAACCCCCTATACTAATATTACAAAACACAGATTATTGTACTAAAACACTCAACGTTTACTTTTATTTCGCTTCAATTTTCTGGTGATTTGTGCTGGTATCTTAGTCGTCGCCGTTATCGTATTTTGTACTTTTGCTTTAACGGCTTGTTGTCTTTTCTGCTTGGCCTTTTCCAGGTCCGCAGCCATCATTTTACTTTTCTGGACGGTTTCAGCGTCAATCGTATAGAGTTTCACAAATGTCTGTGGATCAACGAGGCTATTACCTTTAGGTTGCGTTTTAACGACTTGATTTGGCACAGCATTGGCATATTTAACCGCTGGCGCAACAGACACAACCGTATGGTTAAAATGATATTGCGTCATAATCTCATTAGCCTCATCCACATCAAGTGCAGTGACATCTGGTACTTTGATATACCCTTTTCGTTTTTCCAGCTGTGCATTAACTAATTTAGTCCCCTGTGCCAGCAGCTCAGGTGCGAATGCACCAAGTGCGATTTTGCCTACAGTACTGATTAGTTTTATTTTGTTCATCATGACTATTCTCCTAATACGACAATATCGTGCATCAGATTCCTTTCATTATAATGGTTCACTGTATTCAGTGCAATAAGATAATTTTAATAAAAAAGCGCCGCATAAATGCGGACGCTTTGCGTTGTGTTAACGTGCTAAATCAGGAATTGGTTTGCCAGTTGCAATCGACTGGTTCATCAAATCTTCAATTTGTTTATCGGTAAATTTTTTATCATCAATACCAGCATTTTTGAGGATACTACGTGTTGCTTGAATATCACGCGCTGAAATTGTCACGGGTTGATCACGACTTTCTAAATTCGCATGATCATTTTTTTCTGAAACACTGGTCGCAGCACTTGTGCTTGAGCTTTCTGCCGATTGCTGCGTTCTTTCAGGTTGTGACAATGACTGCTGACTTGATGATGTAGCAGATGACGGTACAGCATCTTGAGATTGACTTGATGCTTGTGACGTCGATGATTGTGATTGGTTTGCAACATGTGCCAGCTGCTTGCCAGTTGGCTGGGTCTGTTGACCTAACAATAAAATACCCACCAACACCGCAACCATAACAATCACAATGATACTAATGTTAATAGTTAATCTGCTCTTTTTCAATTTGTAAACCTTCCCGTATAGTCAATACTGATATCCAAAGGCTTATTCTGTGATAAGCCAGTAAAATACTTGCTAGCGCTATACTGCCATGCCGCAAACTCTGAATTATATTGTAAGGCACGTGCAGCTGCTGGATTGCCCTCATTTGGATACTGAGCAAGCCAAATATCTTTTGTATTCAGGCGATCTGTATCCACAATGTTGCCCGATCCCGTAATCGCTTTGTATGAGTAGTTGACAACATTTGAATAACCTTGTTGTGCGAGTGTATTGCGGAACGCGTTAAGATCCGCTACCTTGTCTCCTGAACTGTTAACTGCATAACCTTCTTCATAGTCATCAACCATCACAGTATCACTTGGTAAACCCAACACCTTGGCATAGTTAGCAAAATATGTTGCTTCAATGGCCGCTTCTGTTGAATTAGTAAACCAAGCATAATGATAGGCGGCAATTTTCATTCCAGCATTTCTAGCATAGCTGATTTGTGTGGCTGCATATGGGTTTTTATAAGTTGTATATTCCGTTAATTTAATAACAGCTGTTTTAATACCCGCTGCATACATCGCCTTGTAGTCCGCCTGCGTTAGCCAACTCTGGTGAGAAGACACATCGATGAAATCCGATGGTGCAATAGTTGGCAAATAGGCTGTCCCCCCTACAGGTGCTATCCCACCTTTTTTGACTAACTGGACTTGGATTGCTTCAATGCGTAACCCGCGCCCTGAAGTCCCGGCAGTTTGACCATTTGACGCCCAACCGAGCCAACCATAATTTTGCACATAAGTACGATAGTAAATATCATAACTATCACTTAATGTCCCTGTTAGATTAAAACTTAGGGCTTCAACACGTAAGCCTTGACCTGAAGTCCCGGCAACCGCATTATCATTAACCGCTGATTGCCAACCAACATTTTGGACATAAGCCTTATACGTCACCCCACCAGACATATTATCTGGTAAATCACTGACATTAGCCTTAAAGTCTTCAACACGAAGGGCTTGTCCCATTGTCCCAGCTGTCGCACCATCGTCAACACTGGTTTGCCAACCACTATTTTGCACATTGGTTTGATAATGAATACTTGGATCAGGTTTTCTCGTGTAAGATGGATTTGTCGTATCACCTGGTGCTGGTTGCCCTTTTGGTACTAAGACAATCTGCAGGGCTTCTAGGCGATAACCATAACCAACTGTCCCCGCATCTTGCCCGTTTGATGCCCAACCGAGCCAACCGAAGTTTTGCGCGTGGACACGATAATACACATTATAGGAATTGGCAATATTCCCTGTCAGTTTGATACGTATCGTTTCTAAGCGCAAGGATTGGCCCTGAGTGCCTGACAGCGACCCGTCCTGTACCCAGTTTTGCCATCCGATATTTTGAATTTGCGTTTGATACTGAATACTACCTGACGTAGCAGCGTTCTGGTTTCCTAACTGAATCGTCGTAGCTTCTAAACGCTTACCTTGACCAGTCGTACCAGAGGTTTGGCCATCCGATACAACATTTTGCCAACCATAATCTTGGACATGCGTCTGATACTGAACATTTGGCTCACCATCTAGATTATAAAAAGCATTTGCTGTACTACCCGGCGCTGGTTGTCCCTTAGGGACCAATACCACTTCTAACGCTTCCAATCGGTAGCCATACCCAGCCGTTCCAGCTGCCTGCCCGTTGGATGCCCAGCCCAGCCAACCAAAGTTTTGTGCATGAACACGATAATAAACATCATAATAGTTCGCAATATTACCTGAAAGTTTAATGCGAATCGCTTCAAGCCTTAATGATTGACCTGAAGTCCCACTGATCACGCCATCTTGTTTCCAATCTTGCCACCCAATATTTTGGATGTGCGTCTGATATTGAACACTGCCAGTCAAAGTACTATCTTGATTGGCAAGCTGAATGGTCGTCGCCTCTAGGCGCTTACCTTGCCCAGTTGTGCCAGCCATTTGACCATCGGCGACATAGGGTTGCCAGCCGATATCTTGGACATGCGTCCGATACTGAACGCTCGGCTGTTGTGCTGCTGAAATTGGTGATGACCACTGAGTCGTGAGCAATAGACCAATAACAACGGTTAAAATAACCACTAAACCGCCAGTGATTCTGTTATTCTTCATTGTCAAATCAACTTTCCAAATTACTTTATATGCCTTGCTTATTATAACAAAATTCACATCATGAATTGTAACAAGAAAAATAAAAACCATTCACAAATGTGAATGGTTTTGACTATTTTCTTTTCAACAGTGTAACACCACGACCAACAGACCAAAATAAAATTAACATCACTGAAAAACTAATTAAACCAACAGATGCTTTAAAGAGCGGTGGTTCAAATTGTAACGTAATCGTTTGTTCTTTTTGTGATGCTGGCACTTTAATTTGCGTCAAATAGCCACGTAGTGGTTGAGCTAACTTTGCCTGTCCACCTATCACATGATAGCCGGGCCATGCCGTTCTTGAAAAGACGACTTTGGCTTCATCACGATGTGCCGGTACTTTAATCGTGACTTCATAATTCGAATTTTTAATTTCCGTCACTTGTGGGATACTGCTCCAGACAACACCACCGACATTATTGTTGATCTTTTCTCGCTGAATCACAACATAATATTGATCATGAGATGTTACCTGCCACCCATCCGGTACATTTTTATGCTTAATAAGATTGCGATAAACTTTACGCTCACTCTCATTACCAACCGCTCAGGTATCAACGCACAATAGATCTGCCAATGGTAACTGTGTTTGCTTGTCTTTTTTAAATAGCTTCGCGTAATGATCAGTTGAGATACGTGTTGGTTCACCACCTCTGATATCATCAATAAACTTCTTATACCCGACAGGCGTATAGACAT
>NZ_CBDKZH010000114.1:0-4020 GCF_965300815.1 Leuconostoc sp. | reverse complement strand
ATTGCTACGTGGGTGGCGGGGGTTGATGTGTTATACACGGATGTTTGGGCCTCGATGGGGGAAGAAGCAAGCTTTGCAACACGTATTGAGCTGCTTGCACCTTACCAAATTAATCAGACATTAGTTGATTTAACGGGCAATGATCAAGTGATTGTGTTGCATGACTTACCAGCCTTTCATGACTTGGAAACGACCATGGCACAGAAAATTTATGCTGAGTTTGGCCTGACAGAGATGGAAATTACCGATGCGGTTTTCCATGCGCCGTATGCGCGTCAATTTGACCAAGCAGAAAATCGGTTACATACGATTAAAGCGGTGATGGCTGCCACGTTGGGGCATTTATTTTTACCGGAACCCAAATAAAAAAACACCGTGTTAACGGTGTTTTTTAGTGATTAGCTTTGAGTTGACGAACTAGGTTAGCATCAGGCGTGACATAGAGGGTTTGTTGGCCTTCAAAAATCACAAATCCTGGCTTTGCGCCGTTTGGCTTTCGCAATTTACCTGCCGGTAAATAATCAACTGGCACATTGGCAGACCCTCTGGCCTTGCTGAAGTAGGCCGCAAGTTTGGCTGCTTCAAGCAACGTTTCGTCAGATGGACTTGCGTCACGAATCACAACGTGTGAGCCGGGTATTTTTTGGACGTGTAGCCAGATATCACGCCGATCGGCTTGTTTCAATGACAAACGCTCGTTTTGTAAATTGTTCTTACCGACTTCAATCAACGTCCCGTCAGAACTGATAAAGCGATCCGGTTGTGAGACCTTTGGCTTTTGCTTGTTCTTTTTGTTGGCACGAATATAACCACCAGTCGTTAATTCTAAGCGGATATCTTCAACATCTTTGGGTGAGGCAACATCTAACTGCGCCACAATGTTATTGAAATAATCAATTTCGGCATCCGTTAAGGCCATTTGCTCATTGACATAGGCGACGGCTGTGCGTAACTTGCGGTACTTATTAAAGTATTTTTCGGCATTCTTCAACCCATTTAATTTAGGATCGAGTGGAATGGTTAACAGGTTGTTATTGTCGTAATAATTTTCGATTGCGACTGAAGTCATGCCTTTTTCAACGAGGTGTGGGTAGGTAATCAGCAAATCGCCCATCACCTTCAACTCATCAGCGTTTTCGGCATCTTCAAGCGTGGCCAGCAATTTTTTGCGCTTGGCTTGATTTTTCTTGAGTTCATTTTTAACAACACGTACGAGTGAGCCGGCTTGTTGATTAACTCGTTCGCGCTCGGCTTTACCGATATAATAAGCATCAAGCAGTTCACCTAATGTTTCAAAAGTTGTGATGTCTGCGGCTGGCTGCTGCCAAGGGAAGGCGGCATAGCTGAGCGCACCTTTATCACTGGTAAACAGCGTTGGCGTTGGCGCATCAAAATTGCCTAGCCAATCGTGGGCATGTTGCAAGGGATCACCAGGTTGAGCAATCGCATTAGCCAATGCCGTGGCGGCATCGCGGCTAAAACCTTGATAAGTGGCCTGAATGATTTGTGGCCACTCGTCAGCCGGACGATCTAAAATCATGGGTGCCAAGGTCGCAAAGCCAGCCGTAAATGGGTTTAAGCGATCTTGTGCTGGTGGCATGACATAAGTGGCACCAGGCATGAGTGAGCGCACCCGATTTTGATCAGATGGCACATGTTTAATCAATTCTAAAATACGTTGATCGTGTTCACGCACTAAGAACAGGTTAGAGTGGCGACCCATCATTTCCAAAGTTAAGCGAATTTCTTCGATGTCACCGAGTTCATTGCGGGCATTGACATAAAAATTAATGATACGATCGTTGGCAATTTGTTCGATTTTTTGGAGCTTTGCCCCTTCGAGGTAACGACGCAAAAACATCACAAAGTTTGGTGCTGTTTGTGGATTTTCGTAAGGAATCCGTGTGATTTGTGCTCGAGCATAAGTCGGATGGGCACTTAAGAGGAGGGGATAGTTAGTCCCGTTATTGCGCACAACGAGCACAATTTCATTCGGATAGGGTTGGTGGACCTTTGTGATTCGGCCACCGGTCAGTAATGTGTTAAATTCATGCACTAAAGCATGGGTAAATAGCCCGTCTAATGGCATTATAACGTCCTCGTTTTTCTTAATATTGGCCACGTGTGCGCGACTGAAAGGTGTGATATAAAAAAGTCACTTCACACAAATGTTAAAGTGACCAGTCAAGCTTGTAAGTTTAAACAATTTGAGACCCATGAACTTCCGTGACACCTAACGAATCCGCTAAGCGTTGGGCATTGTCAGGGGTGATGCCACCGCCTGGCAAAATGGTAAGGCCGGCAGGGGCCGTGTTAACGAGTGTTTGCAGATGTGGCACACAATCAAAAATCGGTGTTGCAAGTGGACCACCGTGCATTAAAATACGCTTGACGCCCTGGTCAGCTAACCAAAACATTGCGGCCGGTTGCGCATCAACGGCGATAGCATCAAAAGCCATATGCATGACAACTTCTAAATCTAAGTCAGATGCCACTTGAATGAGTTGGGCCATGGCTGTTTGATCCAATTGTTGGTCGCGGACAACCCCAAAGGTGACATATTGACCACCAACATCAGCATTTTGTTGGAGACTATCCTGCTTTTGTTGTAATTCCAGGTCATTGTAGGCAAAATCGCCTGGCCGTGGCCGAACCATAATAATGACTGGCACATCATCGATTGCCATTAGGGTATCAATAATTGTCCGGGTATCTGGGGTTAACCCACCAACTTCAAGATCGGCACTTAATTCAATACGGTTTGCGCCTTTACGGCGCATCAGTTTGGCGGCTTCGACAGAGTCAACCGCTGCTTCTCTAATTGTAATTGTCATGACACTATTTTACCACATAATCGCAATGTGTTTGTTGTTTGTGTGAAGTTGGACCAATAGCAGGGAAAACAAAAACCCATACCGTAAGGTATGGGTTAATTTGCAATATTACTTCTTTTCAGCAACTTGCTTGCCGTTGTAAACACCAGAAGGTGAAACACGGTGGGCAACACGGTATTCACCAGTTGCTTGATCCAACAAAATGTTAGGAACATTCAAACCGATGTGTCCGCGGCGGTTACGCTTGTGAGACTTAGAGTTCTTGTTTGATGGGGTAGCCATAATGGCACCTCCTTTCGTTTCAATTTATCAACTAGTCAAGTTTATCGAAATTTAACGCTTTTGTCAATAGGTTTTTCAAAAGTCGTGTCAAGTGTTTATACTTGACATCTTAAATTTAGATCAACTTACCCATGTAACGGTTTGGTGTGATGTCAAAGAAATCATAGTCAGCTAGTTCGGCAGTTGATGTAACATGCGCATCAGTACCGAAAGAAAGCATCAAGTTAATTGGGTGTTCGTCAAGGTTACCGTCAAAAACAGACACAACAGGTGTGTTAGAGGCAACAGAATAACCTAATTCCATCGCTGTACCACTGTCTGGATTTTCGGCTTCAAACACAGCAACCGTAATATCTGAGTTATCAATGGCCTTAATATCAGCCTTATAAGTCATGGCACCCCATTCAAAGCCTGGTTCGTTGTTTGATTCACCTAAAGCGACACCGCCATATTGGTGCAAAAGCGGCACGTGAATGTGAGCGATTGAAGGGTTCGCACTTAACTTAATAAAAGCGTCTTTTAGGAGCTCTTCTTGTTTGTCAGAGAACCAACCAGCAGCGAGGTAGACGTTCTTTGCACCTGGCAACTTTTTGCTGTTGTCGACATTGCGATTGATTTCTTCAAGATCTTGAATGAGCTTTGCTTCGTTCATGGTGTTTTCTCCTTGGGATTTTATCCAAATTAACTCGACATAGGCGTAAGTCAACTGTATCGCTTTTAACACAATAACTTACCGTGTCTATCTATTATCTTACCGTATATTTGGTAAAATTGAAAATGTCATCACAAGTTGGCATCTGAGTTTAGCACGAAAAAATATTTTTATGGTACACTTATTTTATTCAGAAAAAATAAACAATTGGAGAAGTGGGCCAGCCGGTAGGGTTGGGGGGGAGGGGCACAT
>NZ_CBDKZH010000113.1:0-4023 GCF_965300815.1 Leuconostoc sp. | reverse complement strand
TAGTAAGAGCATCAAATAGGAACGAGAAAAATCATGAACAATACAATTTTGAAAAACAATAGCTATTATTACTTCTGGTTTATGTAGTACCGCCGCATGTTAAGTGCGTCGGTCAACGACGCACTTAGCGGCCAGAGGTTTTTCAAGGTTGGGTCACTAAGTGGAGTGTAACACTTAGTGGCTTTTTATTTTAACAGGTGAACTGTTGTGGTAAATCGTGCTGGGGGTTACACCCTGCACGATTTTTTTTATGAGGAAGAATAATGAGCGAAACATTAGTAAAACCTGATATTGCCACGCAGACGATTAATCAATTACGATTACTCGCTAACCAAATGATTACCAAAGCAGGCTCGGGTCATCCAGGGATTGCTTTGGGAGCGGCGCCAATGCTCTATGAATTGTATGCGAATCAATTGGTGATTGACCCGGCACAACCCGAGGCGCTTAATCGCGATCGGTTTGTGCTATCAGCAGGCCATGGGGCAGCATTACTGTACGCCACTTTGCATGCCGCAGGTTTTGCACTATCGGCTGCTGATTTAGCCGCGTTTCGTCAACCACATTCAAAAACGCCTGGTCATCCTGAAGTGGGGGTGACACCAGGCGTGGATGCGACCACTGGGCCACTGGGACAAGGATTAGGCATGGCAGTTGGTATGGCGATGGCAGAAGCTAAACTTCATGCCCAATTTCCAACGGTCATTGATCACTTCACCTATGCGCTAGTTGGGGATGGTGACTTAATGGAAGGCATCAGTCATGAAGTCGCGACGCTGGCTGGCCAACAGGCGCTGGCAAAACTGATTGTGTTATACGATGATAATCAGGTGAGCTTAGATGGCCAGCGGGCGCGGGCCGATACGGCGGATAATGTCGCCCGATTTGCCAGTTATGGTTGGGATGTACGACGCATTACTGATGGTAATGATTTAGCGGCCATTCATGATGCGATTGAAAATGCCAAATTGTCACCAGAACCCACGTTGATTGCGGTGCGGACAACCATTGGTGATTCAGGACCATATGCTGGGACGCATCAAGCCCACGGGACGCCGCTAACACCGGCCCAACTCAACGCGTTAGCGGATAATTTAGGCACCACATTAACGACGAACTTTAGCCTCGATGAGCCACTCGTTACCCATATGCGTAACAAAATAATGCAGCGTCTCGCACAACAAACAACGCCGAGTGCTGCCGAGTTACAAGCTTATCTTGAATTTGCGCAATGTCAGAGTCCACAAATACCAACCCTTAATGCCACCGCGCAGCAACAAGCAGCGCGCACAATTGGAAAAATCACGTTACAAACAGTCGCTCAAACTTGGCCACAGTTGTGGGGTGGGGCTGCGGATTTAGCCAGTTCCACGCAAACGACGATTACCGATTCATCCTTGTTTGCGCCAAATAATCGTACGGGTCGTAACATTGGATTTGGCGTAAGAGAGTTTGGTATGGGCGCAGTCATGAATGGGATTGGGTTACACGGTGGCACCAAAGTGTTTGGTAGTACATTTCTGGCATTCTCCGACTATATGAAGGCCGCTATTCGTTTGAGTGACTTGCAGCATGATCCAGTCATCTATGTCTTTACCCATGATAGTGTCACAGTTGGCGAAGATGGGCCGACGCATCAACCAGTTGAACAGTTAATGGGGTTGCGCCTGATTCCTGGGGTGAACGTTTTACGACCAGGGACAGCTGAAGAGGTGGCGGCCGCCTGGCACCAAGCCCTTTTATCAACAGATACACCCACGGTTTTAGTCCTAAGTCGTGGCAGTCTAGGTGTACAGGGTACACCAGCACAAGCGCATCAGGCCATGATTGCTGGTGCAGCACAAATTGTTGCGGCACCAGCAGCCGTCGTTAATTTGATTGCCACAGGATCAGAAGTGCAGTTAGCGCTGGCTGTTAGCCAACAACTGCCACAGCCTAGTCGGGTCATTTCAATGCCAGACTTACAACGTTTTCTATCGCTTGATCAGTCAAAAAAAGCTGCAATCATCCCCAAAGACCAGGCTAAAAATGTGATAATAGAAGCAGGCACAACGCTTGGTTGGCAGGCTGTTGCCGGCGATGATGGCTTGATATTTGGCCTTGATCATTTCGGCATGAGCGCTGCACCGCAAACCGTTCTTGAAGACGTTGGTTTGGCCGTGGCTGTGTTGACTGAAAAAATTACGCAACATTTAGGGGGTTAGTATGACAATATATGGTTTGATTGCCCAACCGGCTATGCATTCGCTATCACCAGTGATGCAAAATAGGATGATCGCCGCACGGCAAATCGATGCGTATTATCAAGCATTTGATGTTGCACCCGAACAACTGGGTGCTGCGGTTGCAGGATTACGGGTCCTATCAGTTGGTGGGTTCAATGTGTCGACCCCCCATAAATCAACCATTATCCCGTATTTAGATGAACTCACACCACTGGCGCAACGTCTGCAAGCGGTGAATACGGTCAAAAATGTAAAAGGGCGCTTGATTGGAACGAGCACAGATGGCGATGGTTTTTGGCAAAGTATCCCGCGTAACCAACCACATGAACGGGTGGTGTTACTTGGCACTGGTGGCGCTGCGCGTGCCGTTATGGCAACGGCACTACAATATGGGGTGCGACAATTAACCGTGTTCAATCGTGCGCATCTGGATTGGTCCCAGCGGGAAACGACCGTGGCTTATCTGAGCCAAGGGATTGGGCAATTGGCCGATTTGGCTGATAATCAAACACTCTCAGCAGCTTTACAACAAGCCGATTTGTTAATTAATGCTACAACGGTAGGGATGAATGATGCCCGCACCTTATTAACGGATTACCAAATTGGCCTCTTGCCACAACACACGTTAGTGGTAGATATGATTTATCGTAACCAACAAACAGGCTTATTACGTGCCGCTACCAGTCGTCAATTACCTACGCAAAATGGGTTGGCGATGCTAGTGAATCAGGGCGCATTAAGTTTTGAATACTGGTTTAACCAACCAGCTGATCGCCAGTTGATGGCAGAAACAATTCGAGGAATAACAATATGATTATTATTGCAAATAACAATACCACTGCCCAACATTTGGCCGATCACCTGAGCACAGGGGATCCACTTAAACCGGTATTTGTCCACAACAACCGTGTGGCATTAGCTGGCGTTAAAACATTATCAGCTGAGCTACTGGCACCTTTTAAAAATGACATTATTGATGTTATTACTAACCACCATACTGCCATTGCGTCATCGCGTGACTTCCATCCAGAAGACACGGTGATTACGACCAAGCATTCTGTCATTGGCGGCGATAATTTTGTCTTTATGGCTGGGCCAGATGCCATTGAAAGTCCGGACCATGTGATGACCATGGGTGAGGCCGTTAAAAAGGCTGGGGCGACGATTTTACGTGGTGGGGCCTTTAAACCACGCACATCACCTTACTCATACCAAGGGAATGGTGAAGCTGGTCTTCAAGCGCATCGTGCCGCTGCTGATGCTTTGGGAATGGATATGGTCACCGAGATTTTGGATACCCGTGACGTTGAACTCGTGGATCAGTACACGGATATTTTCCAAGTTGGCACACGCAACATGCAGAATTTTGCCTTGTTGAAAGCTCTTGGACAAAAGCGGAAGCCTGTTGTCTTGAAACGTGGAATGTCTGCCACAATTGATGATTTGTTAAATGCTGCCGAATACATTGTGGCTGGTGGGAACACGCAAATTATTTTAATGGAGCGTGGTATTCGGACCTATGATAATAAGTACACGCGCAACACCATTGATGTCTCTGCCATTCCAGTTCTGCAGAGCTTGACCCATTTTCCAGTGATTGCCGATGCCTCACATGCTGCTGGGGTGGCACAATTTGTGGCACCGCTAGCCTTGGCCGCCATTGCTGCAGGCGCCCAAGGGTTGATGACAGAAATTCATAACGACCCGGCACATGCCTTTGTGGACGGGGCACAAGCACTGACTCCAGCAGAATTTAGCGCATTAGCGGACAAAGCGCGTCGGGTGCGTGAGGTTGTGC
>NZ_CBDKZH010000112.1:0-4119 GCF_965300815.1 Leuconostoc sp. | reverse complement strand
CCCTCAGATAGCTTGACAGGCTATTATTTTCTTGATATAGTTTACTAGTTAATTAACTAGTAAACTATCGAGGTGACAGATGTCTGAATCCAATACAATTATTCATGAACTCAATACTTTTGTGCAAACTTACGCCGCGCGTTCTGAATTTATCAAAACGACGACGGCTCAAAAAATCAACGCCACGCAGGCGCATCTACTGATGCTGTTGCAAGAAGAAAATGCAACCAATGCCAATCTGGCGAACAAGATGAATTTGTCCAAGCCAGCCATCACAAAGGCCGTTAAAAATTTGATTGCCCACGGCTACGTCATTTCATCGCAAGATGCCAGCGATAAGCGCAGTGTAAATTACGCTTTAACCCCTGCCGGTATCAAGTTGGCACGCCAACACGAACAATCGCATCAAGCCTTACACGAAGACATTGATGCCACGATTGCGACTTTTACACCCGAACAACAAGCCACCATTATTCACTTTCTCAAACAAATTAATCAACTAGAGGATACCCGATCATGAAAAAACTCATTGCCGTGTTGGCAATTATCGTCATTGCCATTGTTGGTTTCGCGGCCTTTAAAGGTAGCGAAACCCCTCAAAAGGCCACGAATAAAATTAGCATTATCACGTCAACTGATTTTTACGCCGAGCTTGCGCAAACCGTTGTTGGTGATCACGGCACAGCAACGGCCATTATTAAACACGATAATATTTCCCCCGAAGACTACGAACCCACAACAGCCGTTGCCAAAAAAGTCAACGGGACTGACATTGTGATTGCTAACGGCTTAGGGTATGATGCTTGGCTGACAAAATTAGCCAAATCATCCCCAAAGTCCCAACTCGTTGAGGTTGGTGAAGATGTTTTACATGACAAAATGGGGCAAAATCCCCATTTGTGGAATGATCCCAACACGATGATTCAATCAGCTCACTATTTAGCAGATCTTTTATCTAAAAAAGATCCCGCCCACAAGGCAGACTATCAAGCCAACGCTAAGAAATATATCGCCAGCTTGCAACCCATCACTGATTTAGTGACCCAGCTGAAAGCCAAGTCTAACCAACAAGACGTGGCCCAGACGGAACCAGTCTTTGAATACATGTTAGATGCCCTCGGTTATCACGTCATGGATAATGATTTTTCTGAAGCGATTGAAGAAGGTAACGACCCCTCACCGGCCACATTATCAGCTTTGAAAACAGCGATTACGTCACACAAAATCGCCTTCATTGTCAATAACAAACAAACAACTAGCGCAACGGTAAACAACATTATTGATCTCGCTAAGGCTAACCATATTCCAGTTGTCAACGTCACAGAAACTATTCCAAATGGTGAACACTATGTCAGTTGGAAATTAGCAGAACTCAAACAAATTGAAGCCATCATGAAATAACATCACAACCGTGATACGAACAGTTGTTCAAAAAGTGTTATACTACCATTGAGTGCAAAAGCTTTGCTAACTTTTGCAAAAATAGTCCCGTCATTTGATACGAATTTGACGTGGTTTGGTAGCAGCTATGCATGGAGGTAATGTTTATGGCACTGACAGAGACTTATACATTGGCCAATGGGGTTCAAATCCCAGTTATTGGTTTTGGTACCTGGCAATCAGCGGACGGCGATGTCGCCTACGACGCAGTCAAATGGGCACTGGAAGCTGGTTATCGACACATTGATACAGCCGCAATTTACGGCAACGAAGCTTCTGTTGGCCGTGCAATCAAGGATTCTGGGATTGCCCGTGACGAACTGTTTGTCACGACAAAACTTTGGAACGATGCCCATAGTTACACGGCAGCCAAAGCCGCTTTGGCCACATCATTAGAAACCCTTGGTTTGGATTATGTTGATTTGTATCTGATTCACTGGCCTAATCCAGCCGCGGTGCAAGAACAAGGGCCGCAAGCTTGGGAACAAGCCAATGCGGAGACTTGGCGCGCCATGGAAGAAGCCTACGCTGACGGAAAAGTTCGCGCAATTGGCGTATCCAACTTCCAAATTCATCATTTGGAAGCACTAGCGAAAACGCAAAAGATCGCGCCAATGGTGAACCAGAGCTTCTTGAACCCTTCTGATGAACAAGCTGAATTGGTCGCTTATGATAAAGCGCATAATATCTTAGACGAAGCTTACTCACCATTAGGTACTGGTAAGCTGGTATATTTGCCACAAGTCGCTGATTTGGCTGCTAAGTACGGCAAATCTGTGCCACAAATCTTGATTCGTTGGTCATTGGAAAAAGGCTTCTTGCCCTTACCAAAATCAACGCACCAAGCTTACATTCAAGCTAACTTAGACGTGTTTGACTTTAGTCTCACTCCAGAAGACATGGCCACACTAGACGCCTTACAGGGTGTTGGCGGCGCGCACACAGAGCCTGATACAGCAGATTTCTAACCGATTAACCTACAGTTGTTTCACGTGAAACAACACCACATAAAAGGCAGACGACCCAATAGGTCGTCTGCCTTTTTTAGTAATTCGCTGTTAGACAGAACGCTTTTTGAAAATCCAATACGCCACACCATACATCAGCACAATATCAAGCAAATAAACCCAAAGTACTGTCGTTTGTGACAAATGCACGAGAGCTTTGAATGCCGTCTTTGGCAATTCAAGCATCGCAATACCGAGATAAATATTAAACGGATTCCACTTCATGATTGGCGCCATTTCAATCAACAACGCCGATAAACTCGTCAAAATCGGTGTCCCAACAATCATCACCACACCCAAGCCAATCGCTGCGCCAGAGCTCTTGACGAGGTTTGTAATGAGCAACACTAAGGCCGCAATAAATATGATTTGTAGCATCGTGATGACAAATGTCTGCCCCATCACTTGCCAACCGGTTCCCATGTCGTTTAACTTGGCCTGCAAGTTCACTTTAGGAACGAAAATAACTTTCGCTAGCATCGTCCCTAGAAACGCCGTGACAAACAACGCTAAATAAACGCTGAGATTTAACAATAGTTTGCTGGCAAAGATTTGCCCGCGGCTAAAACGCCGTGAGAGTAAGGGGCGAATCGTCCCAAAGCCAAACTCTTGTGACACGCTTAAAGCGGTAATAATAATCCCAGCAAAGACAATATACACTGTTGCCTGCCCAAAATTTGCCACGACCTCACCTATACGTTGTGTTTTAAAAATACCCATGACTGCCAACGGGAAAAGAAAGCTCAAGGCTAACCAAATATACAGGCGATTCTGTTTAAATGCCTTATAATACTCCTGTTTCATCAATGTTAACATCTCTTATTCCCCCTTCTCGTCATGCGCCAATTTATCCAACAAGGTGCGTTCCAAATTACCCGTAACGGTTTGAATCGCCGTAATACTAATGCCGGATTGATTGATAGCCGTAATGACTTGCTGCAATGTCTCCGCCCCCGCAATTTCAATTTGCCCATCAACAGCTGTTGCCGTCCAACCTTTTGCCGCAATTAACGCAACCACAGCTTGGTTATCTGAGGTATCAAACAACCAACGTGTCTGGTCTTGGTCGAAAAATGCCGTGATTGTGGCCGTTTCAATGATTTTACCGTTGTTGATGATGACCACATCATCCACCAGTTTTTGTAGTTCATCTAACAAGTGACTAGAAATCAAGAAGGCAACCCCTTCGTCTGCCAATGTGCGAATCAAAACCCGCAAATCATGGACTGATTGCGGATCCAAGCCGTTCATTGGTTCATCTAAAATAACCAACTTTGGATGACGAATAAGTGCGATTGCAATCCCCAAGCGCTGCTTCATCCCCAAAGAGAATTGCTTGGCTTTTCTTTTACCAAAATTAGGCCCGTCAATTTGTGTTTTCCGCATCAAATCCTGGAAATCTACCGGTGTTTTGGTATCCATGGCATAGAGCTTTAAGTGCTCTAATGCAGTCAAATTAGGATAAATAGCGGGATATTCAATTAAGTTCCCCATTTTATCCAAGGCTTGATGATGACTAAACGTAATAGGTTGCCCATCAAACATAACACTGCCTGAATCATAACGTATCAAGCCAGTAATCGCGCGCATGGTCGTTGATTTACCGGCGCCGTTTGGGCCAATTAAACCGACAATCCGGCCAGCTTCTACCTGAAAGCTGACGTCCGTCATT
>NZ_CBDKZH010000111.1:0-4149 GCF_965300815.1 Leuconostoc sp. | reverse complement strand
GCTTTGGTGGCAATTAACGTTTGAAAGTTAATCATGTTGAGGAGGGCAGTTTCGAGTAATTGCGCATCGACCAAGGGCCCTTCAACTTGCAGTAATGGTTCTTGAGCAAACATCACTTCACCTTCATGTGGTGCTCGAATTGTAGCCGTTAAGCGCCAATCAGCTAGATAAGTTAGGAAGTCTTCTGGATAAAGTGACAAATGACGCAAATAATCAATATCGCTAGTGGTAAAGGTCAGGTTTTCCAGATAATTAACGGCATGTGCCAAACCAGCAAAGAGCACGTAGCCGTTATTAAACGGCCGGTTTCTAAAATAAGCTTCAAAAACGACGGGCTGTTGCGCAATGCCCGCTTGCCAATAGGTATAAATCATGTTGATCTGATACAGATCGGTATGTAGAGTCAGTGAATCGTCTGGATAAATCATGGTGATTTCCTTTAAAATTATTAAACCCATTATAGCAAAAAAACAGGGGCCTTATCGTAGAAAAAATATCTCGTAAAAGCCGTGATATAATAGAAACATGACAGAAATTTTGACAAACAATTCAAACGAAACCCAACAGTTTGCAGCACGCTTAGCCAAGCTCGCTTATCCTGGTTTAGTGATTACCTTACAAGGTGATTTAGGGGCCGGTAAGACCACCTTTACGCAAGGATTTGCGCGTGAACTTGGCGTGCGCGCACGCGTGAAAAGCCCCACTTTTAATATTATGAATACCTATGCGGCCCGCGACTTTCCAATTTATCATTTTGATGCTTATCGCTTAGAAGAGACAGGGGCGCAAGATCAAGGTTTTGAAGATTATGTTGGCACGGATGGGGTAACCTTGATTGAGTGGCCACAACTCATGGCTGATTTACTCCCAAATGATCGGCTTGTCCTTAACTTTTTGCGTGGTGATGACGATGATGTGCGGACAATTCAAGTTCACGGTTTAGGCACAGCGGAAAAGATTGAGGCACAACTATGACATTTGATTTAACCCAACCCATTGCCTTTGAGCTAGCTGAGGCTAGCTTAGAACGTGCGGCTGAATGGCAAGCCCTCATTCACCAGTTGATGACGGAAACGGATACGTTTTTGGTGACGAGTGTCCGTGATGGGGATGTGATCCCCGAAGTCAGTGACGGGCCGGCCATTACGTTGTTACTCATTGCTGAACAAGGGGCGCTGAATTTACCGGTGGGTATTGGCTCAATTGAAAACGGTGAAGTCGGCATGGCGATTTTGGCACAATTTCACGGGGCTGGTTTAGGCCAAAGCCTGTTAACAGCCTTACTCGATTGGGCTGAACACGTTGGCTTAGATCAGGTCTGGTTAGATGTGCAACAAGATAATCACCCCGCCCAACATATTTATCAAAAGTTTGGTTTTCAAGCCGTTGATGAACCAGTCGCTATCGTGTTACCCAATGGGCGGGCCACGCAATTGCAACGTATGGTCAAGGACTTGGCTTAAATAGGAGGACACGATGAATTTTGTTGCAATGGATTTTGAAACAGCGAATCATGAAAAACACTCTGCCGTATCGATGGCTCTGGCGGTTGTTCGGCAAAACGAGGTAGTGGATGAGTTTTATAGTTTGATTCAACCAGAAACTTACTTTAGTGCACGCAACACCGCTATTCATGGTATTCGTGAACAAGATGTTGCGCAGGCGCCAAAGTTTCCAGAAATTTGGGCGCAGGTGGCGCCACTATTTACCGAAGACAAACTTGTTGTGGCCCATAACGCGCCGTTTGATCATGGGGTGTTGCAGGGAACATTGGCGTATTACGGGATTGAAGCACCGCACTATATGTTGTTAGACACTGTGCGTAGCAGTCGGCAACTTTTTCCGCACTTCCGTAACCATAAGCTCAACACGGTGGCTGAAAATCTGGGGATTACGTTAGACCATCATCATAATGCGTTGGATGATGCTGTCGCAGCCGCGCAAATTTTAATTTATCAAGACCAACATTTTGGGACAGCTAGTCTCAAACCTTTTGTTAAAAATAAATGACCTCACCAAGCCGGTGAGGTCATTTTGATTAGAAAGCCATTTTTAATGAGATAGGGGCGTGATCTTGACGCAGACCCGTGTCAATCACGGCTGTTTCTGTCACTTTATCTGCAATGCGATCACTGACGAGGTAGTAATCGATCCGCCAACCAGAATTATTAATTTTACTGGTTTTACTAATTTGGGCCCACCAAGTATAAATACCAGGGGTATCTGGTTTTTGGGCACGCATGGTATCAGTGAAACCAGCAGACAAGAGCTCAGTGAACTTTTCACGTTCTTGATCGGTAAAGCCAGCAGACTTATGATTCGTTTTGGGATTTTTCAAATCAATTTCTTGATGCGCGACGTTCATATCGCCACTAAAAATCACAGGTTTTTGGGCATCCAGTGATGAGATGTAGGCGCGATAAGCATCGTCCCAAGCACCACGATCAGCGAGGCGCGCTAAGGCAGAACCAGAATTTGGCGTGTAAACGGTTGAGACAAAAAAGTCCTCAAATTCCAAGGTGATAATCCGACCCTCAAGATCCATCTCACCTGGCGCCCCAATGGTTGGATAAGTCACAGCAAGTGGTGTCAAACGTGTCAGAATCATGGTGCCTGAATAGCCAGAGCGCGCGTCACTGGCGTTGACATAAATTTGATAGTCAGGGAAAAGGTCAGCTAACACTGTGGCCTGCTTTTTAGTGAGACCAGTGGCTTTGAGTTTTGTTTCTTGAATGGCAAAAACGTCAGGTTGTTGGGCGGCAATTTTTTGCAGCACGTCCCAAGTCATTTCACCACGGGCCGATTTGTGCTCGATGGCAGCGTTAATTGAATCAATATTCCAAGAGATAAAGTGCATGATGGGTTCCTTTGTGGCTTAATTAGCGTATTTTTTCATGAAACGGGGCAGTGCGTCACTAATTGCTGTGGGTCGTGTAATATAGTGCGTTTCTGCGAGTTCATCAGCAATGGCGGAGTGGGTGTACACGGCGGCTAAGACGGCATCAGCGAGCGATACTGCAAAAAATTGGGCCGCAAAGCCAGCAATAATACCAGCTAGGGTATCGCCCATCCCACCCACAGCTTGATGTGGCCCACCGATGGTGAGTTCGTAAATATCTGTCGGGGTATAGATTTGCGTATGGAACTGTTTAAGCACCAGAATAGGCCGCACATTGAATTTTCCACAAGCTAGCACGTTAAAAGCTTCAAAGGCTTGTTGTGGTATTGAGACACCACTGAGACGTTGCCATTCCATTTGGTGTGGGGTGATAACCAGCTGTGAGTTTGGCCAAGGTAAGTGGTGTTGGGCGACCAGGGTCAAAGCAGAACCATCAACGATTAAGATGTGTTTTGGATAGATGGCGGCAAATGTAGCTTGCAAAATATCGAAACGATCACCTAAACCAGAACCAATTAAGATCACGTCGTGTTGCTGAATTAAAGCTGTTAAGTCTGCATTGAAATCAACGACCATTGCTTCAGGTAGTTGGCTATGAATGGCTGTGAAATTAACCGGATCGGTGGCAACGGTGACCAAACCAGCCCCAGCATTAACTGCGCCCAACGCATTCATAATCACGGCGCCCCCATATTGCACGGTACCACCAATGATGAGTACACGCCCAAAACTTCCTTTATAAGTGTGTGGTGGTCGCTTGGTAATGACTTGTGTTAAAATTTTTTCCGTAAGTGACTTCACAATCAAATCCTCATTGTTTTAATTTTGTCAGTTAAAAACAGATGAAGGTTGTCTTAGCGGGTTAAATCTTTGCGATTTTCCCATAACGTCATGACAGCTAACAGCACTAAGCCGAAATTAGCCGTGAGGATCGCGAGAGTATCTTCTTTCAAAATCCAACTGACAAGTGATACGAACATTAAAATAATCGCAAAGATGGTTGTGTATAAAATTGATTTCTTCATAATTTCTCCCTGATCAGACGCGTTGTTGGATTTTCAATGCTGTTCGTTAAACTAAAACAACCATGAATGAACCGACTAATCGTGTGTTAGGCCAACAAAATCGACGCGTTGACTTAATCATACTGCCTTCATTTTAAATGATTTAACAGCCATTTACAAACGCGGTATCAGGGACGACAATTATTGGCGCAATAAATATTTATTAAAAAACAATGACGCTTCTAT
>NZ_CBDKZH010000110.1:0-4224 GCF_965300815.1 Leuconostoc sp. | reverse complement strand
ATACCAAAAAGCGACAGATCACCACGGTTAAAGTGGCGCGATTGGATGACGATGACGTCTGGCGTATGGTCAATCAGCTCCCTAAACATACCGCAGTTAACTTTAAAACGCAGCAAGGACGCGCTGAGTTGAACTACAAGCAATCGTTCAAGCTACCGGTTTATTCTTACCTTGTCAACCGTCGTGACCCTAAAATGTATGTGTCTGCGTTATTGGGGACAATGAACCAACTCGTGATATCCGAAGATGGGCATAAAACAGTTTACACCAACAAATTAAATCATCAAAAAGTGACTTATGACCCTGAGTGGGAAACGGTCACCTTTGAGGACAATAACGTTAAAAATAAGCTGCCAAAATCTTACCTTGAGCGTTTGAATTTGAGTTTTGCACAGATCAACTTATTACAACTTAACTTAACCGATACGCGTTTTTTTGAAAGCCAGAATCTTGGCCAATCAGTGACCTATCGGACATATGTCGAAGGCTTTCCGGTTTATTTCCAATCAGAAAGTGGCGCGATTCATATTGATATGTCACAAAATGGGCAACAAACCAGTACCTATTCGCTCAATGAATTAGGGGTACCAGTCCCTAATAATCAGCCAGATGTGACCTTGCCATCAACCGCTGATGTCTTAAAGCAATTACGTGATGCAGGCGTCAAGCCAAGTGATTATAACTTTATTACGCCAGGTTATGAGTGGCTGGTTAATAAAGATAGTCAAGCCGCGGTCAACATGGTGCCAACTTGGATGATTGAAACATCAGACGGTTGGCATAGTGTCACAGCTTATATAGCGGCAAAAGCTAATCAATCGTGATAGGCAAAACAAAAAGGAGGCAGTCATGCAATTTAAACGTATTACCGTGCTCATGTTGATTTTGTTTGTTTTGCTGGACATTTTCCTATTTAATTGGTGGCAAGCTGGCCGTGTCGCACCAATCCAAGTTGCGGATGCTAACGCAAATATTATTTTGGAGATGAAAAAGCAAAAAATTAAGTTGCCGAGTTTTAGCACGACGATTAAGTATAAAAGTTATCTGGCCGCGCAACATGCTAAAAAGTCAGAAATTACGCGCTTGCCAAGTGATCTCGCGACAACAACGGCAGGCGGTGCAGAAGAGTTGGTTGGCGAATTCCGCACAGCCAAAGGGCTGAAACCGCGCGATGGTGAGCCAACAAGTTTGTCACCTAATGTGATTGCTTACGATGCGGGGTACCGCTATAATCCGATTTTAACTGCCAATAAAACAAACGGGGATAAAGTCTATTCCCAAGTCGTCAACGGTTTACCAGTGATGGCGGAGCCAGGCACAATGGTTTTTCATTATGATAAAAATGGCAAGCCAATCAACGTGGTGAAACGGCAGTTAATCAATAGTCAAAAGCTTCGTGATGATCGGCCACTTATCTCTGAAGAAGAGGCGATTGTTGCGCTGTACCGGTATAATGAATTGGATAGTGGGGATCGTTTATCTGAGGGTTACTTGTACTATGATAAAATATTAACAGTGAATGGTTATGATATTTATCTGCCAGTGTGGGCGTTTGAAGCACATAGCGGTCGTGATAAATACATTTTAAAGATCAATGCCTTTACTGGGGATAACTTATCGGTATAATTTAATTTAATATTAATTTGTAATCGATACACTTAAAATAAAGCAATAGATGGGTGAATAATATGGCAGATAAATCATTAACAAAAATTATCGTAACCGGCGCAGTTGCTGGCGTTCTTGGTGGTGGGGCAATGTTGTATGGGCAGCGCGGCTTAGAAGATATGCAACAATCACAACAAAAAGTCACCACCAAGGCTGATAAGACGGTGACAATTGCCAAGGATGCAACGGCGACTTCAGCTTACAATAAAGTGTCAGATGCGGTTGTTTCTGTGTTGAATTTCTATCAAACAGGCAAAGATTCGTTTCAAGAAGCATCTGAAGGTTCAGGCGTGATTTACAAGAAGTCTGGGGATGCGGCCTATGTGGTGACGAATAATCACGTGATTAACGGAGCAGCTCAAATTCAAGTCATGTTACATGACGGGCAAAAGGTGACGGCTACGTTGGTTGGAAAAGATGCCATGACGGACTTAGCGGTGTTAAAGATTGCTGCCGATAAGGTTACCACAACGGCAGCATTTGGTGATTCCAATAAGATCCAAGTAGGTCAGAAAGTTTTGGCTATTGGCTCGCCGTTAGGGTCACAATATGCGTCATCGGTGACAGAAGGGATTATTTCGGCTAAGAAGCGTTTGGTGGAGTCTTCTTCTGAAGATGGGCAAAATTATGGGGGCTCAACGGTTATTCAAACCGATGCGGCCATTAACCCTGGTAATTCCGGTGGTCCATTAATTAATTTTGCTGGCCAAGTGATTGGGATTAACTCAATGAAACTCTCTTCTTCTGCTTCTGGCACGAGTGTTGAAGGGATGGGATTTGCTATTCCGTCAAATCAAGTGGTGGATATTGTTAATAAGTTGGTCAAGTATGGCCAAGTGACGCGTCCAGCTATTGGTATTGGATTAGTTGAATTATCAGCTGTGACGGTTGATGACCAAAAGTCACTGTTGAAGATCCCAGATACAGTTAAGGGCGGCGTTGTTGTCATGAGTTTGACCCCTAATGGACCAGCGGCTAAAGCTGGTATTCAGAAATACGACGTGATTACTGGGATTGATGGCAAAACCGTGACGGGGCAAGCTGACTTGCGTGAAGAATTATATAAGCATGATCTTAATGATACGGTCACAATTACTTATTATCACCAAGCAGAGAAAAAGACTGTTAAAGTTAAATTAACACAAAAATTAGGAAGTTAACGTGCGCGATAACTTTTTTCTTTACACATTTTTTACAAATTAGATGAGCTGCTGTTTTCTGAAAATGTTAATAAATCGTCTGAAAATGTTGATAAATCAGTGTAAAAGTCGATAAAATGTGGATAAGTCGGTGGGGTCATGTTGAAAACTAGTTTTATTTGTTAAGTTTTCATTAAATCGGCGATGAAAACGGCAAAATCGGCGTGATTTCGTAAATTTTTGATCAATAATGTCAATAGCGCGTCAATGTTTGCGTTTAGGACGTGAGGGTCGTTAAAAAACGAATGAAATCAAGATAGTGACTGAAAATAGGAACATTAGCCATTTTTTCTGTGGCAATGTTAAGGGAACATCTGTGCTTATCCACAGTTGTGGATAAAAAAGTGGAAAACTGTGGATAAGGTCAAGAATGGTGGGTGAAAATTGGCTAAAACGCCATTCAAAAACGTGGAAAAAGTTATCCACATTTTGTTTAAAATGTGCTCAAAACTGTGGATAAAAAAATATGCGAACAGGTCAAGTACTGGTATAATAGGCATATTACGATGTTGTATTTATGTTGTTCGTATGACAAATTGTGGATAAGTTGTCAGATACAAATGTTTGCATCATGATGAAAAAGTTTAAGAAAATATAAAGGTGTTAACCATTATGAACATTAAAATTATCACTGTCGGTAAATTAAAAGAAGACTACTTGAAAGCCGGAATTGCGGAATATACGAAGCGATTATCACGTTTTGCTAAAACAACCATTATCGAATTAGCCGATGAGAAAACACCAGATAAAGCAAGTGAAGCCCAGAATCAACAAATTCTCATGAAAGAAGGGGCGCGGATTCAAGAAAAAATTGGGGCACGCGATTTTGTGATTGTACTAGCGATTGAAGGCAAGCAATTTCCTTCAGAGGCGTTTGCGCAAAAACTAGTAGATGTTACCTTAGCAGGTTATTCAGACATCACGTTTATTATTGGTGGCTCACTAGGGCTTGATCCTACGATCAAGCAACGTGCCAATATGAAAATGAGTTTTGGTCTGCTGACACTGCCACATCAATTAATGCGCTTGGTGTTGGTTGAACAAATTTATCGGGCCTTTATGATTCAACAAGGCTCGCCGTACCATAAATAAGCGCTTTTATATGAAAAAAGGGCAAACAAAAAAACCAGTACATGTACTGGTTTTTTTAGGGATCAGATGTGATTACTTTGTTTCAGGTAATTCTTCTGACTTACCTTTTGCCCATTGTTGCAACTTTGCAATCGCAATTTGGCGTTGCTTCTTGGCTGAGTTGTGTCCGACCTTGCGAGCACGGGCGAATGAATTAAGCGGCTTCTTTAATGCCATGATGGGTACTCCTTTTTAAATGTTTTACATACAAGATATTATTATACGT
>NZ_CBDKZH010000109.1:0-4225 GCF_965300815.1 Leuconostoc sp. | reverse complement strand
GTGTATAGTTTACCAGAATATTTTTATCTTGTTTAGTAAAAAACAGCGTTTTCACGCTGTAAGTTAATCTTGCTGTTTATCTAGAATGATTTTTGTAATCATTGCCACAACTTCATCGATACTGTGACCCGTTGTGTCGACCAAAACGGCATCGTCGGCTTTGACTAACGGACTAATCTGACGATGTGAATCCTTATAATCACGCGCCTCAATTTCAGCCTTTAAAGTTTGCAGGTCAACAGTCATCCCCTTAGCTAAATTCTCTTGATAACGGCGTTGTGCGCGTTCGTCAACGCTGGCCACAAGGAAGATTTTCACTTGCGCATCTGGTAACACTGTTGTCCCAATGTCACGCCCATCCATGATCACATTATGACTGTTAGCAATGTCTCGTTGACGGGCCACAAGATCGGCTCGCACTGCGGCATATGATGAAACCAATGACACGTTGTTCGTGATTTCCGTTGAGCGAATCGCTTCTGTTACTTCTTGATCATTTAAGAAAACACGTTGCACTGGTGTCCCTGGTTCAAAGCGCACCTGCGTATGCGGCAGTAAAGCTACAACCCGTGCTTCGTCATCATAGGCGACGCCAGCTAATTTGGCCGCTAAGGTGATGGCACGATACATTGCACCTGTATCTACGTAAACATATTGTAATTGGGTAGCTAAAATTTTAGCAATCGTTGACTTACCAGCTGATGCTGGGCCATCAATTGCCACCTGAAAATTATTTGTCATAGTCTCCTCTAACTTAGCGAATATTCAAATCGCGACCAGCATATTGGGTGTAATTTGACACCGTCAGGCCTGGGTTTAACGCAATCACTTGATCCGTTGTCATCCCATGGGTCACGGCAAAATTATAAAGTGTTTGGCTGGCACCTAGCACGGCTGTATTGTTGGCAACACTTGATGATGATACTTCAGGTGCCGCACTACTACTGCTTTCGACCGCACTTGATGAAACGCTCTCATCAACTGAACTTGTGTCATCACTACTACTTACAGCAGATTCAGATACAGCTGTATCGTCTGAAGAAGCGACTGATGACGATGATGAATCAACAGATGATGCTTTTTTCGACGACGCCGTTTTCTTATGACTCACTGATGACGCCACTTGTTGCTGGGGTGCTTTATGATTCACCCAAAAGCCATAGACTGGGACACTCGATAAAATCAGTAATCCAAGAATAATCAAGAATACCCGAAGGCGCTTGTGTTCGCTGTTTTGTTGGCTTGATTTACGCGAAAACTGAGGTTCAACTTTTTGTTGCTTTGATCGGGCTGACCGACTCATCTTATTTGGGTCAAAATCGTTCATAATAAAACGACCTCCATCATAATAGTTCACTTAAAAGTTTACCACATAGGAGGTCGTTGATGTCGATAACGTTTGTTTAAGATAAAATTTGACGTTGCATGGGCTGCAAAATAGAAAGCACCGCAAAACTGACAATGCCCCATATTAAACCTTGCGCAATGTTAAATGGGATCACCATCGCGATAAAATATTGGCCTAACCCAATCATTTTAGCGATGTCAAAATGGGCAAACTTCGCATAGAGCGGCACCGCAATCAACCAGTTCATCACGACACCTGCCAATGTTAAGCCCACTGTTGCCGCACCGACTGCCAACAAGGCGCAGCCAATTTTTTTGGCGTCAAACTGTGGCATTACCCAAAATAAGATAAGCGCAAAGATCACAATCGCCCACAAGTTAACGGGTAAGCCAAGATAGGTATTGACCCCTTCGTTAGCCAAGATTAACTTTAAGAGCGTCCGTAAGATAACGGTCCACAGTGCCGCTGTCAGATCTAACCAATACCCTGCGATCAGCACTGGAACAATTGAAAAGTCTAATTTCAAAAAATCAGCCCCTGGTATCAACGGCAATTGTGGAAACAACATTAAGCCAAATGACAAGGCACTTAAAATCGCGATCAGCGTTAAGCGTTGCGTGCGTGTGTGTGAGATAGACATATTTTTTGCCTCAAAAAAACTGCACAATTTGTCAGGGTAGCACAAAAAGGCAGTTTTACTTTCTTTTTTAAACTTCTTTATACCCGACTTTACGGTCGGCTCTGGATTTTGACCAGATCAGCTGCTTACGCAGGTCGCGGGCTTACCATGTCTTGCATGTCTCACCGCCGGTTGGGATTTACACCCGACCCTGAAGTATATTCAATTAAGATTACTTACTAATTGTAACAAAGTAATCATCACAAAGCAATGTTTTAGCGACGACGATACATTTTGTAGTCTTGATTCTTGAGGCGCTTAACTTCTGCACTCGTTAATTTACGATATTCACCCGATTGTAGACCCGTCAAATCAAAAAAGGCATACTGTTCACGAGTCAGCTTAGCGACTGGCAGCCCCACTTTTTGGAGCATGTTTTTCACTTGGTGATTACGCCCTTCATGAATAATAACGCGTACCATACTGGTCTTTTTGTCTTTATCCACGCGCTCAACACTCACCCGCGCCGGGGCCGTCTTCCGACCTTGAATGACCACACCACGCTTTAGCGGTGCTAGCTTTTCGTCAGTCGCAATCCCTTCAACTTTAGCCATATAGACCTTGTCAACACGTGACTTAGGGTGCATCAATTGATTAGCAATCACCCCATCATTGGTCAATAATAAAACACCAGTTGTATCATAATCTAAACGACCAACAGGATAAACACGTTGTGGCACGTCTTCAAGCACATCAAGCACCGTTTGGCGGCCCTTGTCGTCACTATTTGTCGTGACGACCCCACGTGGCTTGTTCATCAAATAATACACCAGCTTTTCGCGGCCTTCAATCGGTGCGCCATCAACCTGAACGGTATCATGTGGCATCACTTTGATGCCAAGGGTTTTGACCGTCTCACCATTGACTTGGACCCGACCTTGTGTGATTAATTCTTCTGCCCCACGACGTGAAGCAAGTCCTGCTTGCGCAATGACTTTTTGTAAACGTTGTGCTTCTTCAGACATCATTTTTTTCTTCCATTTCTGTTGTCTGCGCATCAAATGCGCTGGTAAATAATTCGCCACCACCATCTGCGACGTCAAGGGATTCAAAATCTGGTAGTGGTGGGAGTTCATCAAGTGATTTTAAGCCAAAATAATCTAAAAATTCGGCTGATGTCCCATACATAATGGGACGACCTGGTTCATCTTTTCGCCCCGCTTCAACCACAAGCTGACGCAACATCAACTTCTGAATGGTCCCCGCTGATTGCACGCCCCGAATTTGATCAATTTCAATGCGCGTAATCGGTTGCTTATAGGCAATGATGACCAAAGATTCTAGTTGTGCTTGTGATAAAGTGGCCTGGGCTGGCGCTTCAAAATAGCCCTTAACAACCGCGCCAAGTGCTGGCTTGGTGACCAAACGATACATCCCATCCGTTTCCCGAATCTCTAACGCACTGTTGGGATCATCAGCATATTTATTGGCGAGCGCTTCAATCAAGTTCAACACTGCTGGCTTATCAAATTGGGTAATACTACAAAGCGTTGATAGCGCCATCCCTTCATCACCAGCGACAAAGAGCAGTGCTTCAATTTGACTCAAATTATTCATGCCCGTCTATGTTCTCAATTTCTACAAATATTTCTGCTTGTGCATCCGTTTGATGCAAAATAACCTGATCTTCCTTTGCCATTTCCAGCAAAGCAATAAACGTCATGACCAGCGATTCGCGATCATGTAACTGGTCAAATAACGACTCAAAGGGCAGCATATCCCCAACTTGGTGGGCTGCAAAATGCTGACGAATATTCGTCACTGCGTGCGCCATCGTCATTTTTTCACGGACAACCCGACGACTAATGGGTTCATGTTGTCGCTTTTTGCGCAATAACTTAGCAAACGCTACCTGTAAATCCACTAACCCAAGCCCTGGTGCCAGTGCCATATCAGGCTCAAAATCTGCTGGGACTGCCATCGGTAACCGTGCAAATGATTGGTGATCAGCGCTCTCTCTTTCTCGTAATTGCGCACTAGCAGCTTGAAACTGTTTATAGGTTAACAGTTGCCGCATCAATTCATCACGCGGATCATTCAACTCCTCAACCAGCATATCATCGTCATAGGTTTCTTGTGGCAACAAATCCGCTGATTTAATTTGAACTAACGTAGCTGCCATCACCAAATATTCAGATGCCACATCCAACTGCATATCTTGCTGCGCCTGAATGAAGGCCAAATACTGGGCCGTGATT
>NZ_CBDKZH010000108.1:0-4257 GCF_965300815.1 Leuconostoc sp. | reverse complement strand
ATATTATAGCATAGCTTTTATGACCAAAAGGTACAACGTATCACTACAAATCATCAATTGATACGGTAACACCTGGTATCAAGCATGTTGGTTATAGTTGTCAATTATCCAGATGATTCAAGTGATGAAGTCAGTGTACAACTCACCGTACAATTTCATGCCTCAATATACGGCCCAATCAGAAAAGATCAAACGGTTAAAATTGGACTGGGCCCGATCCGCGAGAATTAATCGCCAATTCTACGCGCTACCACTGGCAGGTGTTGTGCTTAGGCGTGACGGTGTGACCAAGTGAAGTATTGGAAGATCTTCACAACACCCACAATGATCATTGCCAAACCAAGTAGTAGCCACAAGATTGCTGCACCGATAAGTGGTGAGAATAGCAATACGATACCGGCCAACAAGCTAATCAATGCTGAAAATACTGCCCAGCCCTTACGTTCAAAATACTTCAATGAGGCAAAGGTTACAATAGCTTCAACGATCCAAGTGATACCAACCAACAAACCAACGATCAAGAATAGGTAAGCTGTTGCTGCGTACAAGTTGATGAAGCTGAAGACACCAGCCACCAAATAAATCACACCAACTAAGAAACTACCTAAACGTGCCCAAGCTGATTCGTCATCATGTGTGCCGATTGCTGCAACATAGGCTGCACCAATCGCAATAAAGGCGATACCAACCATGATCGTAACAGCTGCGGCTGTACGGTTTGGCCAAAAGACAATCAAAAGACCAAAGACCAAAGACCAAAGATAGTAGACCTTGAAGTCCTACCATCGAGCGCAACTTCGTGTAAAATAAGTCTGACATTTTATTCTCTCCTCCTATATAGCTATTATAACCCTTCCAACCATTGTTGTCGGTTGTCACACAGCCAAAGGTACTGAATCTGATGTCGTCACGCCTTTTGTCATACCACATAATTCGCTACATTGCATTTCAACAAGCATAACGACCGCATTCCCCCATTAACTGCATCACTCAGACAGTCAGAATTGAAATAGGTAAATGTCATACGTTTAGCATTATATGAAAAGTAAACCCCTTTTTTAAACTTTTTTAGCACTCGAACTCGACGTGTGCTGAAATCTGCGATTTAACGCGAATTTTCCGGTATATCTAATGATAGTAAAACTTGTTTGATATCGGGCCCGTAAGCATATTTGCCGATGCCACCCTGCTTTGGTAAAATCCGATGACAGGCGTTGATAATGGTCAGCGGATTCTTCCCAACAGCCGTGGCCACGGCCCGAATCGCCTTGGGATAATTGGCTCGTGCTGCTAAATCCGAGTATGTGAGTGTTTCAGTTGGTCCCATCTCGTGTAAGGCCGTCCAAACAGCCCGTTGAAACGGCGTCGCCCGCAGGTAATCAATCTTAATCGCTCGAAAATCTACTGGTTCCCCAGCAGCATAACGCCGAAATAGATCAAGTTCTGGGACATGTCCCGCTTGAATTGTTGCTGTGGAATAGTCTGCTAAAAATTCTTGGCGCCCATCATCCGCTAAGCTCACAAAAACCACGGCATCATCTTGCTTGAATACCGTCAGTTGTCGTTGTAAAAATGGCATTGTCTCGTAAATAATCATGGTTTCATTTTAGCATAATGAGTGATAAGACATAAAAAGTACGCCTAGCGGCGTGCTTTTTATCTTACTTTCTCTTTAATAGGCCGAAAATCACCCCAGAAATCACAGCCCCAATCGCAATAAAGAGCAAGTACAAGAGTGGTGAACTCGTCAAGGCAATCACGAAGATCCCACCATGCGGTGCGAGCAACTTAATGCCTGTCAAACCAACCAAGCCACCAGCGACCGCTGAACCAACCATAAAGCTTGGAATGGCGCGAACTGGATCGGCAGCAGCGAACGGAATCGCCCCTTCCGTAATAAAGGACAACCCCATCACAATGTTGGTTAATCCAGCTTCACGTTCTTGCTTATCAAACTTATGCTTGAACATCAACGTTGCCACAAACACAGCCAACGGTGGCACCATGCCACCAGCCATCACGGCAGCCATAATATTTGACCCACCAGTTGCCACTGTTGCGGCAAGGGTACTTGTCCCAAAGACATAGGCGGCTTTGTTAATCGGACCACCCATATCCACCGCCATCATGCCGCCGAGCAGCGTGCCTAGCAACACCGCGTTCGTGCCGCTTAAGCCTGACAAGAAGTTATCCAACCCTTGGTTAATGCCTGACATTGGAATGTTGATGAACAGCATCGCAAACCCAGTCAACAAGACGCCCAGCACCGGATAGAACAAAATCGTTTTGATCCCATCAAGTGACTTTGGCAAATTACTTAAGAGCTTCTTGAGTAGCAAGATAATTCCACCAGCCAAGAAGCCGCCGACCAAAGCCCCCAAGAAACCTGACGGAATTGGCATATGCTTGGTATCTAGTCCAACGTTATAAATGTTATACCCGTTGGCTGACAAAGCCCCAGCAACGAACCCCGCCACCAAACCTGGCTTTTCGGCAATCGAGTAGGCAATATACCCTGCTAACACGGGCAACATAAAGCCAAAGGCCGCGCCACCAATTTGCTTAAAGAAAGCCGCAATTGGATGATACGTGCCCAAACTTGATAGCATATCCTTTGGCACACCAAGACTTTGGTCAATCAAGAAGGCAAAGGCAATCGCAATACCACCACCAATCACAAACGGCAACATGCTTGACACACCACTCATCAAGTGACGATAAAAGGCCTTACCAATGGACTGAGATGTTTCCGCAGCTTGTTGCTTTGGTGCATCACCATGGAAAATCGGTGCTTGTTTGTCTAAAGCCAGATTAATCAGTTCTTCTGGCTGCCGAATCCCGTATGCTACTGGCCGATTAATTAACGGCTTGCCATCAAAACGCGCCATTTCCACGTTTTTATCGGCGGCAATAATCACGCCTTGCGCCTCAGCAATATCAGCGTCACTCAAACGGTTCCCAACGCCACCGGCCCCGTTCGTTTCTACCTTAATCCGAATACCGAGTTCGGCAGCTTGCTTTTTCAAGGCTTCTTCAGCCATGTACGTATGGGCAATCCCAGTCGTACAAGCGGTCACGGCTACCAAGAATGGCGCGTCTTGAGCCACTGTCGTCACCGGTTCTGGTGTCACTTCTTGCTCGCTGAACAATGCAACGACTGCTTCTGGGGTTTGTGCTGCTTTCAGCTCGTCCATAAAGCCATCTTGGAGCAAGAAACGTGACAAACTGGCCAAAGCTTCCAGATGGGTATTATTGGCATCCGCAGGGACGGCAATCATAAATAACAAATGCACCGGCTGACCGTCCATTGCATCGTATTCGACTCCTTTTTCAGAACGGGCAAACACGACGGTCGGCAGTTTAACAGCACTATTTTTACTGTGTGGCATGGCAATGCCATCTCCTAATCCAGTCGTTGTCTGGGCTTCACGTGCCAAAATGCCTTGCATAAAGGCTTGTTTGTCAGTAATGCGACCAGCGTCATACAGACGGTCAATCATTTCCTCAAAAGCTGCTTGCTTGGTAGTGGTCTTCAGGTCCAGTATCATAACGTCGGTTACTAACAAATCGCTGATTTTCATGATGTTTCCTCACATATTATATTGGTGTGACACGAACTTGTTGATAGATTGATGCAATTGTTGCTTTTGTGGCGATATCATCGCTGAATGCCGTGGCTGTCCCACTGGCAACCGCCATTTTAAAACTTTCAAGCACATCGGCTGTTTGCAGCCAAGTGCCAACAAAACCGGCAATCATCGAATCGCCAGCACCGACCGAATTTTTCACCGTGCCAGCCACAGGGGCGGCGAAATAATCCCCATCGGGTGTTAGGAGTAGTGCGCCGTCACCAGCTAAGGAAACAATGGCCAATTGCGCGCCATCAGCGAGTAATTGGTGTCCCCAATGTTGGACATCGGCTTGGGTGGTCAATGTTGTGTAATACAGTTGTGCCAACTCATGTAGATTTGGTTTCACTAGCAACGGGTGCTGGTTCAAAGCAGCTTGGAGTGGTGTGCCTGTCGTATCGATCACAAATTGCGCTTGGTGTTGGGCAATTTTTTCAATGATGTGTTGATAAGTATCCGCAGCTAAACTTTTAGGCACACTACCAGACAAAATCACCATATCATCGGCAGTTAGCTGGTCAAATTGTTGCAAGAAAGTTGCTAATTTATCCGGAGTAATCTCTGGACCCGTTGCGTTGATTTCCGTTTCCACATCGGCTTTAATTTTTAAATTAATCCGTGTGTTACC
>NZ_CBDKZH010000107.1:0-4393 GCF_965300815.1 Leuconostoc sp. | reverse complement strand
GGTATTGAATGGGTCAGCTTCAACTATTTATGTGTGTTGGTGGTTATGGGTGCAGGTCACACTTATCCTCATCATACTCTCATTTGGTTTTGTGGTTTTGGGACAAGTTGCGCGTCGCGCAATGGATCAAAGACAAGCGTTGAATTAAAATATAATTAAAATAAAGTGTTGACAATATGAAAAACAGTGATATATTTATAATAATTGTGACACGAAACATCTTGTTAACGGTCTAAAAATGAATGAGGAGAGAGATATGGTAAGTACAGGAAAAAAAGTCGCCTTTGGTGTCGGTGGTCTTGTTGTTGTTGCGGGAGCCGGCTTTGCTATTCTAGCCAGCCAGTCAAATCAAAGTGCTACGACGAGTAAAGCCGTTAGCGTTGGGTCGTTTAAAGGGGATTATAAGAACCCGAAGTCACCGATTAAGGGTGGCAATATCTCAGTAACGGTACCAGGAACTGCGGCAGACCCAGTCAGTTTCTCAGGCTATTCAGAATTTGTACAATGGTCATCAGTACAACAAGAACTTGGGCCTACTGGTGGTAACTCGCTTTTCTATACTGACAAGCATGGTAAAATCATCAATGGTGGCCCAGCTGAGTATAAGGTTGATAAGGACAATAAAACCGTCACAATCACACTGCGTGATAACTTGAAGTGGTCAGATGGCAAGCCAGTAACTGCCCAAGATGTATTGTTCTCCCTTGAAACCCTAGCCACTAATGATGTGGCGGCGGGTAACTTTACCAATTCTTATTTGAGCATTAAAGGATTGGCTGATTATCAGAATGGTAAGGCAAAAGACATTTCAGGGGTTAAACTCAATGATGGTGCCGATGGTAAAAAGCTGACGGTGAGTTATTCAACCTTGCCAGCTGCGGCTGACTGGGGTGATGGTGTCCCATCCTACGCGATGCCATATCATGATTTGAAAAATGTGGCGTCAAAAGACTTAGCCACTTCAGAAAAAGTAACAAAGACGCCACTGTCATTTGGACCGTTTAAAGTTGCCTCAGTGTCAACGGATTCAACGGTTAAGTACGTTCGTAACAGCGAATATTGGGGCAAGCCAGCCCGACTAGATTCAATTAATTTCTACGTTAACCAAGATAAGTCTAAGTTAGAAAATGATCTGGCGAAGCAGAAATTTGATATTGTGACGAGTGTACCAACATCACTTTGGAAAAATGGTGATCAACCACAATTGTCTAAATACGACAATGCCAAAGGTTATGCGGCCACTGGTAAATATGCTTCCGGTTATTGGGAACTTTACTTTAACTTAGGTCATTTTGACAAGAAGGACAGTACTAATGTCCAAGACCGACAAACACCATTGCAAGATGCTAATGTGCGTAAAGCGGTTGGCTATGCAATGAACGTCGGGGATGTGACAAAGAAGTATAGTAATGGCTTTGAACAACCGGCCACAACAATCATGTCTAAAGATCCAGCGAAGGAAGAATTCTACAACAATGCAATCAAGAGCTATCACGACAAGTCTGGTGGCGATCCAAAGAAGGCTGGTGAGTATCTGGAAAAGGCTGGTTATAAGAAGGGGGCTGACGGCTACTACGCTAAGGATGGCAAGCATTTGACGCTAACTTACTTGGCGCGTTCGGGTAGCACGACGGCTGAAGCAAAAACAAAAGCCTATGTTGCGGCTTGGAAAGCCGCTGGTATTGATGTGAAATTGTACCAGGACAAGTTAGTTGATTCTGCTACTTGGCAATCAATTATCCTAGCAGGTAACAACAACGATTGGGACTTGACAGATGGTGGTTGGTCAGAAGGGACCGTGCCAACATTTGACCAACTTTGGGCTAAGTCAGCACAATATAACTTCGGTCACGTTGTGTCAGATGCTTTGACTAAGAACTTGACAGAGACGCAAGACTCAAAGTCAGCTACGGAATTGGCTAAGAACATCAAGGCCTTCCAAAAGTTGGTGGTTGAAGATCAAGCTTACACCATTCCAACAACTGTCGGCATTGCTGCACAATTCGTGAATGGTCGTGTGACGGGTTGGACAACAGCATCAACAAATGATTTGTATGCACAACTTGGTGTTTCTCAAGATAAGCCAGTGACATCTGGTAATCCAAGAAAGTAAGTTTGTGTTCGTGCAACGGAAGTCTGAGTAGCAGTATCCTCCCAATACCATGTCTCAATAGTTCGTTGCACTATAAAACCCGATGTGATCAGTTGACCACTGATCACATCGGGTTTTGACTTTAGGCCACAGTATCATAATAAACAAAAAAGGTTGACGCATTTGCGTCAACCTTTTTAGATGTGAATTAACTTTTAGCCCTTAAAGACCCAAGCATCACCGTTATTTGCCAACAACTTGTCAGCGGCGGCTGGTCCCATTGAACCAGACTTGTAAGTTTCAAGTGGTGCCTTATCAGCGGCGTAAACAGCTGAAATCGCATCAACGAACTTCCAAGCAATGGCAACACCGTTCCAATCGGCGAAGTTGGAACCATCACCGTTCATCGTGTCATGAATCATACGTTCGTATGGTTCAGGTGTGTTAAGCTTGTCTTCTTCTGACACTTGCCAATCAAGACCGATGAGACGTGTGTTAAAGTCATCTTCAACTGACTTTGAGTTGATCTTAAATTCGATACCACCTGTTGGATCAACCAAAATTGACAAGATGGCTTCTTGCGCTTCTTGCGCTGCGCCAAATTGGAAAGTACCAGCCTTGAAGACGATATCAATACGTGTTTGCTTAGCAGCTAGGCGCTTACCTGAACGCACGTAGAATGGCACACCTTCCCAACGTGGCAAATCAAATTGCAATTCACCAGCGATGTACGTGTTGTTCTTTGAGTCAGCAGGTACGTCCATTTCTTCAAGATATGGCTTGAATTCAGCAGAATCACCACCTGCATATTGACCACGCACGAAGTACTTGTTCACTTCTTCTTCGTTGTAAATCTTCAAAGCGTTGAAGGCAGCATTCTTAGCGGCACGGATGTCCTTGTCAGTGAATGAATCAGGCTTTTCCATGGCCAACCAACCAACGATTTGCATCGTGTGGTTTTGGATCATGTCAAGCAAAGCACCGGCTGTGTCGTAGTAACCAGCACGTTCTTCAACACCCAAGACTTCTGACAATGTCACTTGTACGTTCTTGATGTAGTCCTTATTCCAGGCTGCATCAAAGATTGGGTTACCAAAACGCAAAGCCGCAATATTTTGGACCATTTCCTTACCAAGGTAGTGGTCAATACGGAACAATTGGTCATCATCAAAGGCGTTTTCTAATTCACTTTGCAACTTTTCAGCTGTTTCGTATGATGTCCCAAATGGCTTTTCAATCATCAAACGGTTATAACCAGTTGTGGCCAACAAACCTTCTGACTTCAAATACTTGGCAATTGTCCCAAAGAAACGTGGGGCAACAGACATATAGAAGATACGGTTACCTTCAATACCAAACTTGTCAGAAGCTTCTTCGATTGCTGACTTCAAAACGTCGTATGACGCCGCATCCGTGACGTCATGGGCACGATATGAGAAGTGTTCGATGAAGGCTTCGGCTTGTGCCTTGTCTTCTGCTGCGCCAGCGATTGAGTCGCGCACCAGTTGCTTGAATTCATCTTCAGTCAAGTCTTGACGGGCTGTTCCAACAATGGCGAAGTGTTCTTGCAAATAACCTTTCTTGAAGAGGTTAAAAACTGATGGGTAAAGCTTACGCTTTGCCAAATCACCAGTAGCACCGAAAAATGTGACTAACGTCTTGAGTTCTGAAACCATGATGTTCCCCTTAATATTATAATTAAATTCATCTACCATTATAACGCAAAACGGGGTGAAAAGTACCTATTTCACAAACAGATTCATCACGGTATGCGTCATGTCAGGCGTTGTCACGAGTTGATATGTGGCATTGAAAAGGTTAAGCGACACACCACGATATGCCAAATTGGTTCGTGTTCAGTCGCAGCATTAAAAAAGCTTCTGGCATTGCCAGAAGCTTTTGATCGTGGGTTAGGCGAGCAAATCATGCACAAAATCGGCAAAGGATTTTTCGCCAATCGGCGTTTTCACCACGGTAAACCCGTGATAAGACGCTGGATAACGCGCAACGGTGACGCGCACATAAGCCGCCACAAGATGTTGGGCAAAGGTTTCTGCTTCATCGCGTAGGCTATCAAATTCAGCCGTGTGGATAATGGTTGGCGGAAAGCCCATGAGTTCCGCTTTGGTTGCGACAATGGGCGACACGAGTGGATTGTGTCGCGTTTTGCCGGTATCATCTTGGAGAAAAAACTGATTCATCAGACGGGATTCGTCAATGGCAATCCCTTGCCCGTCAAACACTAAATTAAAATCAGGCATGGCAAAGATAGCGCGTTTTTCGTAGAAATCGGCTAAATCG
>NZ_CBDKZH010000106.1:0-4485 GCF_965300815.1 Leuconostoc sp. | reverse complement strand
TTTCTACTCATCATATTTAAATATTTGGTATAATAAATTTATAACGTTTCCGATAAGATGCTTTATATCAATGTTTAAAGCGCTTACACGATTGACTGGAGGGGCCTATGCCATTTACCGCAAGATTAGTCACCACGATGATTGTCTTTATGGTGACAGCCGCGCTATTTCCTAGCGGTTTTAGCGTTGAGAACTGGCTGACGGCTCTAGGGGCGGCCTTTGTATTGGCACTGCTAAACATGCTGATTAAGCCAGTATTATTACTCTTAACGTTGCCACTCAACATCATGACTTTTGGTTTATTTACGATTGTTATTATTGCGTGGCTATTAGAAATGACGGCATGGTTGGTAGGTGGTTTTACGTTTGCCGGTTTTGGCTGGGCAATTTTAATGGCCATTGTGTTATCGATTGTGAATACAATCTTGACCTCTGATGTATAAATAGATTGAGAAAGATAGTAGTATGATACAGAATTCAGTGACAGTAAAACAGTTGGTTGATCATACCAAGTTAGAGATTGTGTCTGGGGAGCAGTATTTAGATCGGCCAATTACAACCGCCGACATTTCACGACCTGGCCTAGAAATGACAGGGTATTTTAATTATTATGCGCCCGAACGTGTGCAATTGCTTGGGATTACTGAAACATCCTTTTCTGAACGGATGGGACACGATGAACTCTTGATGGTTTATCGCCGGATGGCCGATGTGACGACCCCAGCTTTTGTGGTGTCAACGGGGTTGCCTATCAGTGACGAGTTAAAGCAAGCAGCGGAAGAGGCACATATTCCAATTTTGACGTCAACTTTGACATCGTCGCGTATTTTATCGAATATGACTTACTATTTGGGTGGCCAATTATCACCCCGCGAGAGTGTACACGGTGTTTTGATTGACGTGTATGGCTTAGGTGTGTTGATTACTGGAGATGCCGGGATTGGTAAAACCGAAGCAGCGCTGGAATTGATTCAACAAGATAAGGCCCGTTTAGTTGCCGATGATCGCGTGGATATTTATCAAGAAGATGAAGAACGTTTGATTGGCGAACCAAGCGACGTACTTCGTAATATGATGGAAGTACGTGGTGTCGGCATTATTGACGTGCAACAAGTTTACGGTGCTGTAGCCGTGCGTTCACACGCCACGATTGCGGTGAATATTCATCTCTCAAACGGTAAAATTGGTGAAGCGAACTTTGATCGCTTGGGCAATGATAATGATACGTTGGAAATTTTAGGCGTGAAAATCAAGCGTATGGTTGTGCCGGTCACACCTGGACGTAATACGTCGAGTGTGATTGATGCGGCCGCAGTTAAATTCCGTACGGCTAATATGGGCATTGATCCGCTCAAAACGCTTGAAGCACGGATGGCTGGTGAATTGTCCTAGTACGAAAAGAAAGATTTGGAGAACAAACATGACTAAACTGGCCGTACTCGGAGCAGGGTCTTGGGGCACAGCTTTAGCAAATACCGCCGCAGAAAATGGGCATGATGTGCGTTTATGGACACATAACCCAGACCAAGCGGTTGAAATCAACACGCAACATACCAACGACAAGTATTTACCACAAGCACAGTTGTCGGAACAATTGGTTGCCACCAGTGACATGGCAGAAGCCGTGGCGGATGTTGAGATTGTTTTGAGTGTGGTACCAACTAAAGCGGTTCGTGAAGTGGCCCAACAATTGGCTGACGTCTTAGTGGCGCAACAACAGACCGTGATTTTGGCACACGCCACGAAAGGGCTTGAGCAAGGCACTTACAAGCGTATTTCTGAAATGATGGCGGAAGAAGTACCAGCTGCTTATCGATCAGCGATTGCTGTGGTATCAGGACCGTCACACGCTGAAGATGTTATCCGACATGATCTAACGGCGGTGTCAATTGGGAGTGAGGACGAAGCAGCAGCTAAGTTGTTGCAAACAGTTTTGTCAAACCAAACCTTCCGTGCTTATACCAACCATGATTTGCTTGGTTCAGAGTTGTTTGCAGCCTTGAAAAATATTGTTGCCATCGGCTCAGGCGCATTAGTCGGACTAGGGTATGGCGCTAATGCACAAGCTGCCTTATTGACACGTAGTTTAGTAGAAATGCGGGCGCTTGGGTTAGCCATGGGTGCTAAAGAGGAAACCCTCTATGAATTAGCGGGTATCGGGGACTTAATCGTCACCGGTATGTCACCCAATTCGCGCAACTATCGCGCGGGTATGGGACTTGGGCAAGGCAAAACATTGGCGCAAGTCACCGAAGACATGGGCATGGTGATTGAAGGCGTGAACACGACAAAGGCCGTGTACGATTTTGCCCAAACTTATCAAGTTGATATGCCGATTACAACGGCGATTTATCAAGTGTTGTATGAAGATAAACCGTTAGCACAAGCAATTGCTGATTTGATGGCACGGCCATTAAAATCTGAAGATTAGGCATGATTGTTGTGTTAGGTTGAGGAAAAGGAAAGCGAGTTATAAATTATGAAACCAGTACGTAAGGCAATTATTCCAGCAGCAGGACTTGGGACACGTTTTTTGCCAGCCACAAAAGCTTTGGCAAAGGAAATGTTACCAATTGTTGATACACCAACGATTGAATATATCGTGCGTGAAGCGATTGCCTCAGGTATCGAAGAGATTGTGATTGTTGATGGCAAGTCAAAGCGATCAATTGAAGACCACTTTGATTCAAATCCGGAATTGGAAAACAACTTGCGCGAAAAAGGTAAGGACGAATTACTCAAGATTGTGCAAGAAACAACGGACATTAACATGTACTTTATTCGTCAGTCACACCCAAAGGGCTTAGGGGATGCGGTCTTAACAGCCAAGGCCTTTATTGGAGACGAACCTTTCGTCGTGTTGCTTGGTGATGATTTGATGGAAGATGACGTGCCATTGACAAAGCAATTGATTGACCGTTATGAAGAAACTGGTGAATCAACTTTGGCGGTGATGAAAGTACCACATGACCAAGTGTCAGAATACGGGGTGATTGACCCAGCCGCTGAAGCTTCAAAGGGTCTCTTCCGGGTTAAGACGTTCGTGGAAAAGCCTAAGCCAGAAGATGCGCCTTCTGACTTGGCCATTATTGGACGTTACTTGTTAACACCGGAAATTTTTGAAGAACTTGAAAACACAGCGCCTGGTAAGGGTGGTGAAATCCAATTAACGGATGCCATTGATTCATTGAATAATCGTCAACACGTTTATGCCCATGAATTCAAGGGAAACCGTTATGACCTTGGCTCAAAGATTGGTTTCTTGGAAACTAATATTGAATTTGGCCTGAAGCACCCACAAACCAAAGATCAATTACGCGCCTACATCAAGGAACTTGCTGCCAAGTTGTAAAATTCAAATCACGAGACAAATCCAGTTGTGTCGTGTAGAATAGGATTAACAAAAAGTAAGTGAAATGAGGGCAACAAATTGACAGACTATAAGCAATATGATGTTGTGATTATTGGTGCGGGTCCAGCCGGCATGACGGCGGCAACCTATGCATCACGTGCCGATCTTTCCGTTTTGATGTTAGACCGTGGCATTTATGGTGGCCAAATGAATAATACGGCTGAAGTTGAAAACTATCCAGGTTTTGACTCGATTTTGGGACCAGATTTGGCCGAGAAAATGTATGCCTCATCAACACAATTTGGTGCGGAATATGGCTTTGGCATGGTTGAAGAAATCACGTTAGATGGTGAAGACAAGCTCATTCATACGGATATGGGTGACTATAAGGCTAAAGTTGTGATTATTGCGACTGGTTCTGAGCATATTCATTTAGGTAAAGATGGCGAAGAAGACTATCAAGGCCGTGGTGTCAGCTACTGTGCGGTCTGTGATGGTGCCTTTTTCCGTAATGAAGATGTTGTCGTTGTTGGTGGCGGTGATTCTGCTATTGAAGAGGGACTATATCTGACAAACTTGGCCAAGTCAGTCACTGTATTGCATCGTCGCGATAAGTTGCGTGCGCAACAAATTATTCAAGATCGTGCTTTTGCTAATGACAAAATGGCATTTAATTGGTTTACTGAAGTACTCGCAATTACTGGTGACGGTGAAAAGGTAACGGGTCTTGATGTCATCAACAACCAAACGCAAGAAGTATCACATATTGATGCGAGTGGTGTCTTTATTTATGTTGGCTTAAAGCCCAATACACAAGGTTTTGAAAATTTGAATATTACTGATGATGAAGGTTGGATTATCACGGACGACAAGATGCAAACTGCCATTCCTGGTATTTTTGCAATTGGTGACGTCCGTGCCAAAGATCTCCGCCAAATTACGACAGCTGTCGGAGAAGGTGGGATTGCGGGCCAAGGGGCTTACACTTATATTAGCCAATTACCGTCAAAATCAGCAGCGCCGACGGCGCAATGAAAAGCAAATTGTTAAAATTTGCTTTTTTATTTTAGCCAAAAAGAACAGCGTATAATTTTAATATAAATTCCTAAATGATAGTTATAACAGCAATGTAA
>NZ_CBDKZH010000105.1:0-4506 GCF_965300815.1 Leuconostoc sp. | reverse complement strand
TTGGTTTTCCTGAAGTCCGTCAAAATATTTTTAAAGGTTTGGCTGAACTCATTACGACCCATTATGGGGATGTTGAAATCGTCGGTGGTGTTGCCACGGCCGGTATCCCACACGCGGCTTGGGTGGCTGAAACGTTGAACAAGCCCATGATTTATGTCCGCTCAAAGCCAAAAGATCACGGTGCTGGTCGGCAAACGGAAGGCGCCGAAGTGGCTGGTAAAAAAGTGGTTTTGATTGATGATTTGATTTCAACTGGTGGGTCAGTTTTGGGTGCCGTTGAAGCGGTTCGCAAGGCAGGCGCTGACGTGTTGGGCGTTGTCTCAATCTTTTCATATGAATTACCGGCCGGCGTGGCTAACTTTGCGCAAGCAGGGTTAACATTTCAGTCCTTGACAACCTATTCACAACTCATTGATGCCGCCATTGCGCGAGGCGACTTGAATGCTTCGCAATTAGCAACCTTAAAAGCATGGCAACAATCACCAGCTGATTGGCAAGCTTAAACAAGTAAAAAAGCTGAACGACGATGATCGTTCAGCTTTTTTTGATTAATAAATGGCATCGCGGTACAAGCCAATAACTTTACCGAGAATGGTCACATTATCTAAAATAATTGGTGCCATGGCATCATTTTCAGGTTGTAATCTGAAATGATCGGCTTCACGGAAGAAACGCTTAACAGTTGCTTCGTCATCGTCATTCATTGCGACAACAACATCACCATTATCGGCATTATCTTGCTTCCGCACGATCACTTTATCGCCGTCCAAGATACCGATGTTGACCATTGAATTGCCACGGACGTTGAGCATAAACATATCGCCGTCAAACTGCATCAAGTTATCTGGGATTGGGAAAAACTCAGTGGCTTCTTCTTCAACTGCGAGAATTGGCGTACCAGCTGTCACTTGACCCAGAACCGGAATGCGACCAGGTGTGGTGGACACACCTAATGCTTCCAACCCTAAATCTGTTACTTCAATAGCACGGGCACGTGGCTTTGAGGCGTCTTTTAATAAGTAGCCTTTTTTTACTAAGCGTTCGATGTGCCCGTGAATGGTAGAAGACGACGATAGGCCGACTGCTTCACCAACTTCACGTACTGTTGGCGGATAACCATTGTTGGTTTGTGCTTCATGAATGAAACGCAAAACTTGGAGTTGTTTGCTTTCTTGAATTTTGATTGCCATGATGGGTATATTCCTTAATAATAAGCGATTTAATATGATTTCATTATAGCGAAAGTGGGAACAGAAATCAAACGTTTGTTCGTTTTCGGCTCATAACACCCGATAAATTGGGGGAATCTTTACCAAAAATTTGAAAACAGCGCCAACAGGTAGCCGCTGAGTGGCAAAAAAACGTGCCACAAGGTCGTTTACTGCCGGTATTCATCTGGTTAATCGTCCTGTCAATCTGGATTTTGTGTTATAATGGTTGGTAGACAATTTTATTAAGGGGTTATTTAACCATGAACACAGGACTTTCAATCTTGATTTTCGTTATTGGCTTGGTTATCGGCTTGATTGCAGGTTTCTTCCTCGCACGTAACGCCATGAAGAACTATCTTGCCAAAAACCCACCGATTTCAGAAGAAATGATGAAATCAATGATGATGTCAATGGGACAAAAGCCATCACAAAAGAAGTTGGCACAAATGATGGCACAAATGAAGCAACAAAGCGAACGTGCACAAAAAAAATAAGCCAGAAGGCTTATTTTTTTTCGTGTTTTGGATCAATATAGACAAAATCAGGATTGATTTCTTGGTCTAAGCGATCAAACGCATCTTGAATCATTTGTGTATATTTGGTAATGTTTTCTTTGTCCAACTTATCTTTGCGATCAACCACGATCGGTTCCCCGAAATTAATCGTTGTATTGTTACGCTTGAAGAGTTGACTAAACTTAACTGGCCCCTGATATACAGCTGGTACAATGGGCTTACCAGACATCTTGGCAATTAAGATGGTACCAGATTTAAGCTCAGCGCTGTGGCGTGAACCGGAAGGGAACATGATTAATGACCGGTCACCGGATTTCAATTCACGCACGGGGACTTTAATCACACTGGGCCCAACGTTTTCACGATCCACGGGGAACGCACCAGCGGCTCGGATGAGCCACGCAAGTGGGGGGAACTTAAACAATTCAATTTTTGCCATAAAAATGAAGTGCTTGGGATAGGCGGCGACGGCATACCAAACGGGATCCCACCAAGAACGGTGAGGGCCAACGAGGATATAATTATCGTTGACAGGGAGGCGATCACGGTGCATATATTTAATGCGACCGTTAATCGTCCAAATCAAGCCAACGACAATGCCGTGGAGTACGTCATAAAATTTCATGCTAATTCACCTCATAAACTGTCCTAACTATTTTACACGATATCGCGAGAAAAAAACAATGATTGAACCAATTCTTAAACAAGGTGAACGACTTGATGGTTTGCCAGCACAAAACATTCGTATTATTCAAAATCCAGATATGTTCGCTTATTCACTTGATGCGATTTTATTGGCTTATTTTGCCGGCGTGAAAGGCAAAGGTAGCGGGTTAACTGTTGATCTTGGTGCTGGCACTGGGGCGGTTGGCTTGTTTTATGCTCCAAAGGTGACGGGGCCAATCACCTTAGTTGAAATTCAACCTGAACTCGCTGAGATGGCGCAACGTAGTGTGGCGCTAAATGGCTTGCAAGATCGTGTGTCGGTGGTGCAAGCGGATATGAAAGCGATTTTTGATGTCATTCAACCAGGATCAGCCGAAACGGTGCTATCTAATCCACCTTACTTTCCTTTAAATGACACGACGAAGACTAACAACGACCAACATTACGAGATTGCTCGGCACGAGGTCACGATTGATTTGCCTGGTCTGGCACAAGTTGCCAATAAATTACTTAAAAACAACGGCAAGTTTTACATGGTGCACCGGCCAGATCGGTTGGCTGACATTTTTGCCGCCTTTGCGCAGCGCAAGTTGATGATTAAACGCGTGCAGTTTGTTTATGGTAAGGCCGATCGGGAAGCCAATATGGTACTTGTCGAAGCAATTAAGGCTGGGAAACCAGGTGGTGTGCGGATTATGCCGCCTATTGTGGCCTATACCGCCGATAATGACTACACAGAGACGGTTAAGACGATTCTGTATGGACAAGCGTGGTCAACATGAAACACTACTTCTTTTATGTGCTTTATACCGCGGATGGCTACTTTTATGGTGGCTTTACCGATGATGTACAGCGGCGGCTAGCCACGCACGAAAAAGGGCAAGGTGCGAAATTCACCCGAGTTAAATCACGGCATCCGTTGCAACTCGTTTTTTCGGAAGCCTTTGACACAAAAGGGGATGCATTACGTGCCGAAGCGGCTTTTAAACGGTTAACTCGCGCTAAAAAAGAAGCTTTCCTAGTGACACGTGGTGTTTCAGCCACAATTTGGGAAAAATAGCTTGCTTTATATCTTGAACACTGTATAATATTAACTGTTGTCAAAAGCAACAAATACACACGGCAAACGAGTTCACATAGGTGCAGCAATGTCAGTGTGAATGTCGAATTTGTCGGCGGAAAAAACCTAGGAGGCCACATCATGGCAGTTATTTCAATGAAAGAACTCCTCGAAGCAGGAGTACACTTCGGTCACCAAACACGTCGTTGGGACCCAAAAATGGATGAATTTATCTTTACAGAACGTAATGGTATTCACATCATCGATTTGCAAAAGACAGTTAAGTTGGTTGATGAAGCTTACAACTTCATGCGTAACGCATCAGCTGATGGCGCAACTTTCTTGTTCGTTGGAACAAAGAAGCAAGCTTCAGATGCAATTGCTGAAGAAGCAACACGCGCTGGTCAATACTACATCAATCACCGTTGGTTGGGTGGTACTTTGACAAACTGGAACACAATCAAGACACGTATCCAACGTTTGAAGGATTTGGAAGCAATGGCCGAAGACGGCACATTTGACCAATTGCCTAAGAAGGAAGTTGTGTTGTTGAACAAGCAACGCGAAAAGCTGAACAAGTTCTTGGGTGGTATCAAGGACATGCCTGGTTTGCCAGACGTTTTGTTCGTTGTTGATCCTAAGAAGGAAGAAATCGCCGTTAAGGAAGCTAACATGTTGAACATTCCTGTTGTGGCAATGATCGACACAAACGCTAACCCTGAAGTGGTTGACGTTAAGATTCCTGCAAACGATGACGCTATCCGTGCCGTTCGTTTGATCACTTCAAAGATGGCTGATGCTATTATCGAAGGTCGTCAAGGTCAAGATTCAGCACCTGAAGATGCATTCGTTGAAGGCGATGAAACAACAGAATCAATCGAAGAAATTGTTAGCATTGTCGAAGAAGGCAACAACTAATCAGTAAGATTTAAATGACATTTGCCGTTCCTGCGGACCTGTTTGGGACGCGGAAACGGCATTTTTATTTGTTCGAAACCAGAACAAATCATGCTATAATAAACTTATAAACATTTATAGAGGAGCAATATAATGG
>NZ_CBDKZH010000104.1:0-4565 GCF_965300815.1 Leuconostoc sp. | reverse complement strand
ACCTCTTTGACCTTATTTTAACACGAAAGAAGCGTAAAAATGCCACTTGCTAACACATCCTGGGCGCCATACATTAAAGCAACATTAGCGCCAGAACAGATTACAGCGATCCAACAATTTTTAAACACCGCGTACCAAAACCAGACTGTTTATCCACCAAGGGATAAGGTATTTGCGGCATTGACGACAACATCTTTACCACAAACAAAAGTAGTGATTATGGGTCAAGATCCGTATCATGAAGTAGGACAAGCGCAGGGTCTGAGTTTTTCAGTGCCTGATACTATCCCGGCACCGCCATCATTACGTAATATTTTAAAGGAATTAGCCACGGATATTGGGCCACGCCAATCCCATGATCTCACATCTTGGGCGCAACAAGGGGTGCTACTGCTCAATGCGGTGTTGACAGTGCCGGCTGGTCAGGCAAATGGCCATGCGGGGCAGGTTTGGGAGCCACTGACAGATGCCATTATGACGGCGGCATCAGCAGATGCATCGCCCAAGGTATTTATTTTGTGGGGTAAATATGCCCAATCCAAACGCCGCTTAATTGATGAGTCGAAACACCTCGTGCTAACGTCTGCGCATCCCAGTCCGTTATCGGCTTACCGTGGTTTTTTTGGTAGTCGGCCATTTTCGCAAGCAAACGTCTTTTTAGCAGCACAAAACCGCGAAACAATTGATTGGTTAAATTGAGTGAAAAAAATCACAAATTCGCAGACAAACACGGATTATTCTGTTACAATTAATTTGTAAATGAAATTAAAATAGTATGTGAGTGACGTTGGAGGAACGATCGTGGTTGAATTATTCGAACAATTAAAAAGTAAGATTAACGGTCAAAATAAAACAATTGTTTTCCCTGAAGGGGAAGATGTCCGTATTCAAGGTGCTGCGGCGCGTTTAGCAGCGGAAGGCTTGATTAAGCCAATTTTGTTAGGGGATGAACGTGTCATTGCGACAACTGCTTCAGAAAATAACTTTGATTTATCAGGTGTTGAAATCATTGATCCATTGCAATATGATGCTGACGCATTGGCAGAATTAAATGCTGCTTTGGTTGCACGTCGTAAGGGTAAGACTGATGCCGAGACAGCGGCCAAGTGGTTACGTGACGTGAACTATTTTGGGACAATGTTGGTTTACACAGGTAAGGCAGATGGTATGGTGTCTGGTGCAACGCATCCAACTGGTGATACTGTACGACCAGCCTTGCAAATTATTAAAACAGCACCAGGATCATCACGTATTTCTGGCGCATTCATCATGCAAAAGGGTGATGAACGTTATGTTTTCTCTGATGCTGCTATCAATATTGATGTTGATGCAGAAACGATGGCAGAAATTGCGGTGCAATCTGCGCAAACAGCTAAGGTATTTGACATTGAACCTAAAGTGGCGATGCTATCATTTTCAACAAAGGGTTCAGCCAAGTCACCAATGGTAGATAAGGTTGTTGAAGCCACGAAGTTAGCCAAGGAAATGGCACCAGAATTAGCAGACCAAATTGATGGTGAATTGCAATTCGATGCAGCGTTTGTCCCATCAGTTGGTGCGGCAAAAGCACCTGATTCTCAAGTCGCAGGTCAAGCCAATACCTTTATTTTCCCAAGCTTAGAAGCTGGTAATATTGGTTATAAGATTGCCCAACGTTTGGGTGGTTTTGAAGCAATCGGCCCAATCTTACAAGGTTTGGATAAGCCAGTGTCAGATTTGTCACGTGGTGCCAACGAAGAAGATGTTTATAAGGTGGCCATCATTACAGCTGCACAAGCGATGGCACAATAAATAATAGTAGATTAAAAAATAGACTGTTTAGCAAAATCTTCTTGCTAAACAGTCTATTTTTTAATTGGCTTGAATTTTTGCAGCTCGGCGATTGTTGACGATTGTTATCGTGACATTTTCGGTATCAGCCTCAGCCAGCGCATCGAGTAACTGGTTTGCCGTAGCATCGCTAAAATCTAAGTGCCAATCACCCATGCGTAGGATATAACGGTCGGCCATGTCGTAGAATTTTAAAGTTGCCGTGTGAGCATTGAGATGTTTCATCAAAGCGATGAGATCAGATAGTGTCGTTATCGGTTTCAATGTCGGTATCCATTCGTGTGTTTTAAAGTATCTAACAAATTAGGATCAGACGACTGCTACCATATGTCATGCCGTAACAAATAAAGTACACGTCAAATATTTTTGGTCAGTTTTTGACATGTCAAAGGCAGGCATCACTGGTGGTTGGTCTTTATCGTGGCAGGTTTGTGAGGATGATAAAAATACCATAGCCCAGTAAACCTACGAGATACAACCAACCAATCAGCCGCCACCATTTCATATGGTGTTGTGGATGATGTCGTCGCATATCGATCTCCCTAAACGTTACCCTTAATATAACGTGTGAACATGACGCTTTTGTGACAAAATCGCCGTGTTAAGAAAACGCTAGTTATTTTTATAAATTCTTACAAAAAGGATCTTTTGCCTGAGCAAAAGATCCTTTGATTGGTTATTTAGTTTGTGATTTTTGCTTTGAACGCTTGAAGAGGAGATACCCGACAGCGGCTAAGAGCAAGAAAATTACGACTGCCATAGCGATCATGCCAATGATGATCCAATTGATTGGCTTTTTCACAGTGTTGTGTTTTGCTGTGTTATTGATACTATCAGATTGGCTTTGATTAAGCGTCAATGGTTGTTGCCACGTCCAGGTGTGGTTCGCATTGTCGGTGACGGTTAATCGATAAGTATAACGGCCACTCGCAAAGGACTGATTGCCTAATGAACTCCGATAAGTAAAATTACTTTGAGGCGCAATGCTATGGTTGCTATCTATTTTTGAGAAAACGACACGACCAGATTGATCAACCAATTCGGATTTGAGAGTGACGCCATTCAGAATGGTAGGGGTCACGTTTTGAATATCGGCCACTAAATTATTATTATGATTAGCGGTCAGTAACTTAAGATGTGTGGCAGTCAGTTTCGGCGTCACAGCATCATCATTTTGACGGATAACAATGGGCACAGCATAAGCGAATTGGTCAGTTAGGCCGGTGGTCTTTTTTTCATTCGTTTCAATTTGGCGCGTCACTGTAATTCCACCGAGTAATTTACCGGCAAATGACACATCGGGCAATTTGAGATGCACTCTCACGACCGTATTAGCCCCAGGTGCCACGGTTACTTCTTTTTGTGGCAATGACGCAATTTGGTTAAATTGCAAATTTTGTGGCACTGATAGGGTGCCTTTGGCAGGGGTCTTGGCATAATCTAGTGCGGTATTCAGATTTGTGACACCAGAATTAACAGCCAGATTAAAGGTTTCTGGTGTTGTCCCAGTGTTGTAAATCGTCACCTTTAAGTCCGTTTCGGCTTTGGCAGGCATCTTTAAGGCGAAGTAACCGTTGTTCGTCGGGTTTTGATATTGATTTTGCACAGTAGCAACGGTAAAATCTGCACCATCCGCGTGGGCAATTTGTGGGATTAATAAGAGGGACAAGGTCAACAGACCAATCCAAATTTTTTTCATGAGTGTTATCCAATTTTATGTACAAAAACGTAGTGATAGGCACTACGTTTTATGATTAGTATCAATTTGTAAACTAAATGGTTTACTGAACGTTAGCTGGCGCGATGGTGTAGGCCACTGTTCCAGTAAATGATGGTGTACCATTTGCCAAGTTCAAAGTTGCGCCTGGTGCGGCAACAGTTGTTGTGGCATAGTTGCTTAGGGTGGCTGCCTTCAAAGCAACATCGGGGATGACAACCGCTTGGTTATTGGAAGCATCAACAGCGTTGTTATCGGAATAAGTGGCTGAAAGCGTCCAGTCAAGTTGTGTCTTCAGGTTTTGTACTGAAAATGAACCAGTAGCTGCGGCGGTCCCTTGTGTCAATGAGGCCTTACCATTGTTCCAGGCATAGTTGATGTTACCGAAGTTATAGTTGGTTGTACCTGAAACAATCGGCATCACGTTATCAGTGGCCACAACAGCTGACATTGAACCACCAGCAGTTGTTGCTGAAGGGGCTGGTGTGCTTGAAGCGGCTGCGGTTGAACCTGATGTTGTGTCGGCAAAAACTGCTGGTGAAAAGGCACCGGCAAGGATTGCAGCAGTTGCTGACAAGAGGAGTGTTTTCTTCATTAGGGGTAAGTCTCCGTTGTTTTATTTAGTTAACTGTTGTTAACAATGGAGTTAAGTTTAGCACTATTAGTTTAAGGGGGTCAATCATTTGTTTTAAAAACGTTTGTCATTTTTTTGTAAAGGCGGGCAGTGTGTGAGATTCCTTCATTAGAGATCGTTTTTTGTCATGAAAAAATAAATTGCGCGATTGATCGATGATAAAAAATGTCGTGTCGATCGTTTGATTTGTATCATACTGATAATTGTTTGCGTATTAAAACGCGACAAAATAACCCCGAATAGATTGGTTCAATTCGGGGTTATTTTGGTTAAAATGGTCAATATTGTGACAATGTTATCAAATATCAGGGGTTGTGCGTTGCTTTGTTGTCATATCAATATGATATCACGTTAGAAAACGTATTTTATTAGGCGTTATAAGGG
>NZ_CBDKZH010000103.1:0-4601 GCF_965300815.1 Leuconostoc sp. | reverse complement strand
AATACGAATATCGATATATAAGCTATCGGCAAAATTAACAATTATTTTTTCATCTTTTCAATTATAAGTTTTTTCTATCAAAGCCAACGAGTGTCCAGTGATGTCATGTGAGCTTACATGACATGATTATCACATTCGTTATAAGCAATGACACGATATCCATAACAATTGACAAATAAAAAGCTCAAGCAAATGCTTTGAGCTTTTGTTTGTCTAGCCTAAATTAAGGATGGACTGGTACCTTAATGTCACCAGCAATAATCTTCTTTTGCGCGGCTTCAACGGCTGACCAAACTTCTGGTGAAGCAGAGTCCTTGGCCAAGCCAACACCCTTTTCCTTCAAACCATAAGTGATTGTCTTACCACCAGGGAACTTGCCTTCACGACCTTGGTTAGTCAATGATTCAACCGCGTTATCAACACGCTTAACAGCAGATACCAACGTGAAGTTTGACTTCTTGTTATCCTTGTCTGTGTAGTCACCGTCACGCTTTTGATCCATATCAACACCGATGACCCAAACCTTCTTATCTGAGTCAGCTGCCAACTTTTGGTCGGTTGCCTTTGCTTCCGCAAAGACACCTGAACCAGTGCCACCAGCAGCTTGGAAGATGACGTCAGCGCCACCAGCAATCATTGAAGCGGCAATTGTCTTACCCTTGGCTGCATCTGTAAATGAATCGGCATATTGCGTCATAATCTTAATATCTGGGTTTGTTGCCTTGACACCAGCAATGAAGCCGGCTTCAAACGTGTCGATGATATCACCGTGCACACCACCGATGAAACCAACCGTATTAGACTTTGTCTGCTTAGCTGCAGCCACACCAGCCAAATATGATGATTGTTCAGACTTAAACATCAATGAGGCCACGTTTTTATCTGGCACAACAGCATCAATAATCGCAAAGCTTGTCTTAGGGTTAGCCTTAGCCACGGTATTCATGGCAGGTGCTGCAGCAAAACCAACACCATAAACTAACTTATACCCACCCTTAACGGCTGTTTGCAAGTTGGTCTTAATATCAGAAGAATCTGAACTTTGGAAATAATTATAACCGGTTGTGCCTTGCTTCAAGTTGTTGGCTTTACCATAAGCCTTCAAACCATTCCAGGCTGATTGGTTGAACGAACGGTCATCCACACCACCACCATCTGTTACCAGCGCAGCTGTGTAGTTATCCTTACCTGAAGTCGATGAACCACCACGTGTTGCTGCATAGATACCGCCACCAATAACGGCAACTGCCAGAATACCAATACCAATTTGTGCTGAACGTTGCATAATATTACCACGTGCGACTGAAGACAGTCACACATCTCCTCTAAATATTTGATATCCTTATTATCCAACTTTTATCTGATACAACCATGAAAAAACGATTAAAAACAAAAACTATAACCGAACAATATATTTTATTTTTATTTTATGTTCGTTTTTTACAACTTATTCAGAAAAAAAGTTCGGTTTTTGGTAAAATAGAGCCATGACAAATTTTATTACCCAAACAATCGAACCTTGGATGCCGCCTGGGGCCTTGAAAGCTAAAGCTGATTATGCCGCCATTGCGCAAACAGTTGGCTGGACACGCTTACCCCTGTATCGCTATAACGATACCCGCTTTGATCAAGCAACCCTGATTGCCCATATTCAGGAATGGTTAGCCCCTGTCAAAGCCAACGACCTGGTGGTCCATCAATTTCCTACCTACATGAGTGCGCAATTTGAACAATTATTTGTGGCGACGCTCCAAGAGCGGCAGGTGCGGCGGGCGCTGGTCATTCATGATATTGAGCCCTTACGCCTCAATAAGCTAGATCCGTGGGAATTTGACGTCCTCAAACAATACGACACGCTGATTGTACATTCCGACGCGATGCGTCACCGGTTACAAGCCGCTGGTATTACCAGTCATTTCATCATTCAACCCTTATTTGATTATTTGGGTGCTAGTGTCACGCCGGCACGTTTTAGTACACAAATTAATTTTGCGGGGACTTTTCAAAAATCACCCTGGCTGCAAACTTACCGCGCAGCCCCAATCACATTATTTGGTGCCAAACCTAAAAAATGGCGCGCTATTGATTTCCCCGAAAATATTGCCTACCAAGGTAATTTTGACCCTGATGAGATCATTAACCAGTTAACGCAAGGTTTTGGGCTGATTTGGGATGACGACTTTGACGATAAAACCTATCAAACTTATACCAAGTACAACGCGCCACACAAAGCTAGTCTCTATCTACGTGCTGGCTTACCCTTAATTGCTTGGTCGGAAAGTGCCATTGGGCAACTGATTACAACCCACAATCTTGGTTTCACCATTAATCACTTATCAGAACTCACGGATAAATTAGCACGGGTCAGTACCGCAGATTTTTCAACTTGGCAAGCCAATGGCGCTGTCATTGCGGAAAAACTCCAGCAAGGTCTGTACACCAAAGCCACTTTAACCACATTAACGACATAAAAAAAGGTTGCCATATTGGCAACCTTTTTGATTAAGGTAATAACCGGAATCGAACCGGCGATGACGGTTTTGCAGACCGTTGCCTTACCACTTGGCCATATTACCATGATAGACGTTGTTCACACTGCTGATGTTCATGCATCAATCAGCTGCGTTTTTTTAAACACAACAACGTTTATTATTATAGGTCAAAATCACTAAAATTACAAATCTTTTGCTACTTTACGTCGTCTTCAACGACTTGACCAGCGACAACTTGAATATTTGGTGATACTGAGCCATCAGCCAACCAGACTGGCGTTTTCGTTTTGGGATCCCACCACCCTTGAACGCCAGGTCGTGTATCCAAAACTAAGTCCGTGCCATACGGCAAATCTAAGATATGGCGCAAACTCGGTTCAATGGCTAAGGCTGTCTCAATAACCAACGGCATAAAGTTTGCCGGATCAGCGTTCCATGCCTCTGAATCATTGTCGGCAAATAAAAACCAGCCGGTATCTTGTGGTGTGGTTGGTGCCAACTCCCGATAAACCCAACGCAATTTTCCTGAGCCATCCACCAGATGTTTCGATGCTAAAACGACTGCTTCGGGTTGATGAAATACTGATCGCATAACTATTCCTCTTTGAATTTACTGCAACTATTATACCGTAAAACCACTTAACCGCAAAATTTGGCGCTTTAACCTAATTTATTTTCAAGCAAAATTTGTTGCATGGCTTTTTCCATTTCGGGTGTGCGTACCCACTCTTCCCAGCCGTCATATTCTAACGGTAACAGGTTGTAGTGCGTGTTGATATACTGTTCCAACGCTTCCACACTCGCTGATCGCGCAATATTCATCTTAAGAATGCGGACACGCTGAATGTAGCCATGCTCCGCTGCATACTCAGCCCGCCCATTATGCATAATATTCCCCAATTCAAAATAAATTGAGCCATCTAGACGCGTAATTTCTTCAATTAAGTTAAATGTTTCATTCATCATGTGTTATGCCTACTTTTTGCTGTCGCATCGCCGTTCGCACGACGAGCCAACTTGCAATCCAAATACTTAATAAAATCCCTAACATCCCAAGCAACATCGTGACAACTTCCGCCATGAGTAGCTTGGCATTAAAAAACATTGCCAGCGGATATCTTAGACGCACAAACCAAATAATAAGGGGCAAATTAGCCCCTAAAACCCCAAAAAATAGGGTATTGATTGCCGTGCCCAAAATTTGCCCACCAATGATGCGTGCTTGCCCGTATAAGCCTGTGGCTGACATGTCTGGCGTTCGTTCAACCACTTCAGCTAAATCTGCCACAATCGCAATCGCCGCTTCCGCAACCGCCCCGAGTACCGAAATAACCATCACGGCCAGGGCAATGTGACTAAATGATAGGCCAACCGTCATTGACAGCCCTTCCAACTCTTCCGAATTTTCGGTCGTAAAGCCTTGGAATTGGCCAAAGTACTGCATGACACTAGCCAGTAGCATTAAAATGGCCACGACAATGACACTCGTTTTAAAAGCCACATTAGTGACCGCCACATCATCAGCACCTAAATAAATCGCAATCGCTAAAATAATCAAACTTGTGATACCGATGACGATATAGGGATTAAATTGCCAATTGATTAAGACGGTGAGAATAAATATTGCAAAAAAATTACAAATGAGGCCAATAAATGCTTTGACGCCTTGCCCCCGACCCACAAAAATCATTAGGCCGAATAAAATGAGTAATAATAAGCCAATTGCATTCATGCCTTCACCGCCTTTCGTGACATCGCCCAACCGACAATGACACTCGTCACCGGTACAGCTAAGACAATCCCAATGCCAGAAACAACTGTTTGTAAAATGCCAAGATTCATAATTTGATCCATAATGTATGCCCAGTTATTACCATTACGCAACATCAAAAAGACCATTGGCAACGTCTCGGCAATAAAGATCATAAAGAGCACATTGACCAAAGTGCCCATAATATCACGACCAACTGACAGGCCCGCTTGCCAGTAATCACTGAATTGTCGTGTCACGTTTTCGCGTCGCATACCAAACTGCATTGCCACAATATCAGCTGCTTCATCCATCACCGCGCCCAACACGCCAATCACGGTTTGCGCCATAAAAATTGA
>NZ_CBDKZH010000102.1:0-4626 GCF_965300815.1 Leuconostoc sp. | reverse complement strand
ATTCTTTACTTATCAACTAGTACGTACAAGTTGTCCATACAAAGGAGAATGTCATGTTTGGATTTGAAAAGAAACCTCGCGAAGATATTAATATCTATGCGCCGGTTACCGGGGAAGTCATACCATTAGAAAAAGTGCCGGATCCAGTTTTTGCCCAAAAGATGATGGGGGATGGCTATGCCGTAGTACCCACTGCTTCAGAAATTGTTGCGCCGATAGCTGGGAAAATCACTTTAATACAGGGTCATGCGGTCGGCTTACAACGGTTTGATGGTTTAGAAGTTTTGTTACATATCGGTATTGATACAGTGTCCTTAAATGGCAAACCGTTTACGACAAAGGCTAAGGTAGGGCAGGTTGTTGCTGCGGGTGATGTGTTGGTTGCGGTCGATTGGGCACAAATTGACGCGGCACAGCTATCTAAAATGACTATGGTGTTGATAACCAACACAACGGATAAGCTCGAAAACATCGTTGTACAATATGGACAGGCCATTGCGGGTCAGCAACTCGGGCAAGCAATCGCAAGGAGAAATTAATCATGGCAAAAAAGAATTACGATGAGGCAGCACAAGCCATTATCAGAAATGTTGGTGGCCGGGATAATGTGGATAAGGTCATTCATTGTATTACTCGACTACGATTTTATTTAAAAGATGAGAAGTTGGCCGATACATCAGCCATCACACAGATACCAGAGGTTGCTGGTGCGATTTATAATGGTGCGTTAGGTCAATATCAGGTTGTAATTGGTCCCGCAGTGGCTGACGTTTATGATGAAGTGGTGGCGCAGCTTGGTGATGGCGTCGTTGACTCAGCGGCAACAGAAGCTGCTGTTGCAGCTACACAACCGACAACATCAAAACCTAAAAATTGACTTGATATTATATAGAGTGCCTTTCAAACTTTAATTGGAACTATCACCGGGTCAATGATTCCAGTGATTGGTCTATTGGCGGCTGGCGGGATGTTGAATGGCTTTTTAACGCTATTGTCAGATCCAAACCTACTTGGTCTGATTAGTACTAAGTCAGATACCTTTACAATTATTCAATCGATGGCTATGGCACCATTCTACTTTTTGCCAATATTAGTTGGTTTTACCGCCGCTCAACGACTAAAATCTGATCCGCTAGTTGTGGCGGCCATAGGTGCTTTTCTGGTTAAACCAGAAATTGTTGGTCTATCAGCTGCTAAGGCATCGGGTGTCTGGTTAGGTATGCCGATTAATGCGCATTTTTTCGGATTACCAATTACGGTACCTAACTATGCTTATTCAATTTTCCCTATTATTTTTGCGGCCTGGTTGGCGCGCCCTATTGGTAATTGGTTGAAAAATCATTTACCAGCTGCAATTCGATCAATTTTCCAACCGTTAATTACAATATTTATCGTTGGGTCTGTTTTGTTAGTCATTATGGGACCAGCAATAACGATGATCTCATCAGGCATTTCAATTGCGATTCATGCTTTGTTGAATTTCAATTATGCGTTATCAGGTTTGATTATTGGTGGCTTGTACCAAGTACTTGTCATCTTTGGTTTGCATTGGATGGTCGTGCCATTAATTGCCAATGAAATTGCGCAAACAGGTCAATCACAATTGAATGCATTAGTTAACTTTACGATGATTGCACACGGTGCAGGTGCCTTAGCTGTTTTTGCCAAGACAAAAATCGCCAACTTGAAAGGTTTAGCTGGTGCGGGGGCTTTGTCAGCTTTTGCTGGTATCACAGAGCCGGCGATGTATGGTATTAATTTGAAGTATGGTCGTGTGTTCTGGATGGCTAACATAGGTGGTGCTGTGGGTGGTTTGATTGCTGGCCTATTTAATCTCCACATGTATGGCTTCACTGGTTCATTAATTGGTTTTCCATCGTTTGCTTCGACAAAAGATAATCCTAACAATTTATTGATTTTCTTCTTAGCTTCAGCAGCAACTATTGTGGTGTCATTTGTAATGGTGTATCTATGGGGATTTAAAGATCGTGATGTTGAACAATCGGCTAAACAAGTCGAAAAAAAGAACGTCTTTAAAGATAATGATGCCAAGTAAAGGATGAAAACGATGACAGAATTAGGCAAACATGTGGTTTATCAAGTCTATCCTAAATCATTTCAAGATAGTAATGATGATGGGATTGGTGATTTACCAGGATTGATTCAAAGATTGCCTTATTTGGCAAATTTGGGTGTCACGATGATCTGGTTAAATCCAATTTTCCCCTCACCACAAAATGATAACGGGTATGATATCAGCGATTATACAGCGATTGATCCGCTATTTGGGACCATGGCAGATTTTGAACAGTTGGTTCTCGAAGCGGAAAGCTATCAGATGGGTATCATGTTGGATATGGTTTTTAATCATACATCAACCGCACACCCGTGGTTTCAAAAAGCGTTAGCGGGGGATGTGAAGTATCAAGATTACTATTACTTGAGGCCGTACCGTGAGAATGGTTTGGAACCGACAAATTGGGTCTCTAAATTTGGTGGCTCTGCTTGGTCACGTTTTGGTGAGACCGATCGCGCATATTTACATTTGTATGATCAATCTCAAGCAGATTTGAATTGGCATAACCCAGCAGTTCGGCAAGAACTCTACGCAATTTTAAATTTTTGGTTGGCTAAAGGTGTTCGAGGGTTCCGCTTTGATGTAATCAATGTTATCGGCAAAGCAGCAGACTTAGTCGACGATGATACAGATAATGGCGGAAAGTATCTCTACACGGATACGCCAATTGTGCAAACTTATATTCAAGAGATGCATGCTGCGACGTTTGGACATTACTCGGACGTCATCACAGTCGGTGAATTAAGTTCGACCACTATTGATCAAACGGCGACCTACACTAATCCACAAAATAAAGCGTTGAGCATGGGTTTTAATTTCCATCATTTGAAAGTAGACTATGCGCAAGGTGAGAAGTGGACCAAATTGCCGTACGATTTTGAAGCGTTACGTCAATTGTGGCATGGATGGAGTCAAGGTATCATGACAGCAAACGGTTGGCCAGCATGGTTTTGGAATAATCATGATCAGCCACGTGCAGTTAATCGTTTTATCAAAAAGCCCAAATACTACCGAATTGGCGCCAAAATGTTAGCGATGATGGTGCATTTAAATCGTGGCACACCTTACATTTATATGGGCGAAGAGATTGGCATGTTGGACCCGAATTATCAGGGGATGACAGATTATGTTGATGTGGAAAGCCAAAATGCCTATCGCATGTTACTTACGAAAGGTTTAACACCGTCTGAGGCTTTTGCTGTTGTGCAATCTAAGGCACGTGATAATTCACGGGTGCCGATGCAGTGGGATAACAGTCCTTATGCTGGTTTTTCAACCCAGCAACCGTGGCTAAAAAATGGTGATTTTGATGACATTAATGTCGCGAAAGACCAAGAATCAGCAGATAGCCTGTATCAGTTTTATCATCAATTAATTCAGTTAAGGCAAAAACACCCGGTGATTGCTGATGGTGACTATACGCCAAGATATGACGATGTCACTGAAGTGATTGCTTTTGAACGCCGACTTGGGGATGTCAAATTATTGGTCGTGACCCATTTTGGTGAGAGCCCGGTGACGCTTAGCTTGCCTGATGAGGTGGTGCAAGCGGGCGAATACCTGATTGGCAACTATCCTAAACAACCCCTTACAAACGAGTTGGTTTTGCGGCCTTACGAGAGCTTTGCGATTCAATATTAAAAAGGTGATCCTACGGGATCACCTTTTTAAGTTGTTTGTCTTCTAGCAAATTCAGTGAACTGGAATTGATCTGGCCTGTGGCGCGCAATGGTGTGTTGAAAATAGGTTGTATCTGACAAGTGTACTTGACTTTCAACTTGAATCAGCCGATTTTCATCTGTTGGGAGACCAATTAATAAGTCACGGTCACGCGCTGTAACCAGTTCAGCGGTGATAGTCTTTTCGGCAAATGCCACGGATAAGTGTAGCTCATTTTCAATGTAAGCGTAGATAGATTGTTTTGCAATAGCGGGTGTGAGGTCTGGAATCAAGTCGGCACGAATATAGTCCTCATCGATTACACTGTGGATGTTGTCGATAATGCGCACGCGAACAATGTGGTATAACGGTGTGCCGATTGGGAATAGCGTCACTTCTTGATCGTCTGCCGTCACCGTGATTGTTTCAAAGACAGGTAATTCAGTCACCACTTGAAAATGTTGTAGCAACTTCAGCTCGTGGAAGCTCGTCAGGCCGCTAATTGGGAAATGTCGTAATTGATGTGCAATCACTTGTGAGCCTTTACCACGGCGCTTTTGAATGAGCCCTTCCTTGTCTAATTTTGCCAGTGCTTTTCTGATAGTATCTCGGGAAGTGTGAAATTGGGCAACCAAATCGTTTTCACTTGGCAAAAAAGCGTTAGCTGGATAAACGTTTTGTTGAATGTCAGATTTAATTTGGTGATAGATTTTAAGATATAGTGGAGTCATAGTAGACCTTTATACATGATAGTGGTGTGTATTTGTGTTACTTTTATTATACACTGTCAACGCTGTACTAAAAGCCATGCTCAGTCGTATCCTCGAATAGGATAGATTGCATTTTTCTGGTAGAATAGGTTACTAGAGGTTAATACGACAATGACACCA
>NZ_CBDKZH010000101.1:0-4680 GCF_965300815.1 Leuconostoc sp. | reverse complement strand
GTCTTAAGCATGTTCCAATCTATTTTCCCAGCCGAACATTTTTATCAACTCTTACTATAACAATATTTATTAAAGAATTAATGCATAATATTAATAGTACTTTGACCTAATTTTGTTAAACAAGAACGCCCGACGCTCTGTGTATGTATTTTTTATTATAAGCCAAAAGTACGTGATATCGTGAAGAACAACACCACAAAAAAGCACCAGCAAAATGCTGATGCTTTTAAAATTGCTAGATTTGCTCTAACATTAATGATCGATACCACCAATTGCCACCATATATTAGCAACAACCGTTGTGGGAAAAAGAAGATTAACGCTTTGAGAATTGTGAAGCCTTACGAGCCTTCTTCAAACCTGGCTTCTTACGTTCCTTCATACGTGAGTCACGAGTCAACAAACCTGCTGCCTTCAATGCTTCACGGAAGTCAGGATCTACTGTCAACAAGGCACGGGCGATACCGTGACGAGTTGCACCAGCTTGACCAGAATATCCACCACCAACGACGTTAACCAAAACATCGTAGTTTCCCAATGTTTCAGTAACGTTAAATGGTTGCAAAACAACTTCACGCAAGTTAGCGAAAGGAATATATTCTTCGATTGACTTGCCGTTCATTGTGATTTGGCCATTACCTGGAACCAAACGCACACGAGCAACTGAGTTCTTACGACGGCCTGTGCCGGCATATTGTACTGCTGTAGCCATAATTTAGATTCTCCTTTCTTAAACTAACTTGTTGATGTCAAGTACTTCAGGCTTTTGTGCGGCGTGGGCATGTTCTGCACCAGCATACACGTGCAAGTTCAAGCCTTGCTTACGACCCAAAGTGTTCTTTGGCAACATACCGTGGATTGACAATTCAAGCAACTTTTCAGGGTTGAATTCACGATAGTTTCCAGCTGTGCGAGCCTTCAAACCACCTGGGTGGTTTGAGTGGTGGTAATAAACCTTATCAGTGGCCTTCTTACCAGTCAACTTAACTTCGCCTGCATTGATGATGATTACATGGTCACCCATGTCAACGTTTGGTGTAAACGTTGGCTTGTTCTTACCACGCAAAATTGAAGCAACTACTGTTGACAAACGTCCCAAAACGACGTCCTTGGCATCAATAATATACCACTTCTTTTCGATTTCACCTGGTTTTGCTAAAAATGTTGTACGCATGTGTGCGCTCCTTTGATTAGTTGTTTACAAACGCGGCCGTTCCTTGCCACGCAATTACAATAAGTTTCCGGGGCTTATCGTGAGGTAAACAATACCGTGTATTATCTTACCTAAAATAATCCGTATTGTCAATGCTTGTCGCCAAATTCCTTCCGCGACAAGCACTTCTTAAACACGCCATCCCCAACTGTTTATCATTTATCCATCACTGGTGCATCATAATAAATTTCATCCAGATACAACCCACTGGCTGGGGCGGTAAAGCGGGCTTGTTCACGATCTTTCACGGCAATTAAGCGCACGATGTCATGCACGTCACGCCGACCATTCCCAATTTCCAGCAACACCCCGACCATAATCCGAATCTGGTTATATAGGAAGGCATTGCCTTCAAACGTGAAGACGAGTTCTTGTTCGTCTGATTTCACTTCGACATCCGCACGCGTAATGGTCCGCACGGTTGTGGCTGTTTGATTCCCTGAAGCTGCAAAGCTGGCAAAATCATGTTCCCCGAGCAAATCAGGTAACGCTGCTTGAATCCGTGCAACATCTAAACGCCAGTGAAAATGACCCGTATAACGGCGCTTAAAGGGATCGGTAAAGTCTTGAGTCGAGACACGGTAGATATAGCGCTTCGCATGTGTGTTAAAGCGGGCATGGAAGTCATCCGCCATTTTTTCCACCTGTTTGATCATAATATCGCGGGGTAACAAGGTATTGAGTCCCTTACGTACCCCTTCAGGTTGGATGTCAAATGGTAAATCAAAATGGACCACTTGACCAAAAGCATGCACCCCTGTATCCGTCCGTGAAGCGCCCACGACTTTAATAGCGGGCGTTGGCAACTTGGCCATTTGATTCACAGCGTGGTTGAGTTCACCCTGCACTGTCCGTTGGCGTTCCACGCCGTTTTTCGTTTGGACTTGAAATCCGAAAAATTCTGAGCCGTCATAAGCGACGACTGCTTTATATCGTGGCATAATTCCCCACTCTCTCATAACGTTTGACGCGTTAGCTTATAAATATAAGTTCACAATCGCAAAAATCACCACAAAAACACCTAAGCCCACAAAAGCCAACATGTCATTGTGCCCATAATGCAACACACGGTATTTTGTCCGTTGCACAGCGTCTTTAAACCCACGCACTTCCATCGCATTGGCTAAGTCCAATGCGCGTTGGAGCGCCCCGACAAACAGCGGAATCAGCAAGGGAATAATCGCCTTGGCTCGTTTAATCGGTCCACCCGTAGAAAAGCTCATCCCACGTGACTTTTGGGCGTTCATGATTTTCTGGGCTTCATCCATTAATAGCGGGACAAATCGTAGCGCAATGGACAACATCAACGCTAACTCCGCCACCGGCACCCGCATTTTTAACGGCCCTAACAGCATTTCCAAGGCGTTGGCAATACTGGTTGGTGGGGTCGTTAATGTTAGAATTGTTGACATCAAGATGATGAGGATAAACCGTAGCATCACATAAACTGCATTAATTAACCCTGGGGTCGTAATTTTAATCGGCCCCAGCTGGTAAAGGACGGGCGTTCCTGGGGTAAAGATTAACTGCAAGATGACCGTAAATAAAATCAGCCAAAAAATCGGTTTTAACCCATCCCAATACAGCTTAAACGGCTGACCCGTTAAGCGAATCAAGCCCAAGACAAAGATTGCCGCCCAAGCATACGTCGCCCAACTATTGGCCCACAATAACACCAAAATATAGACAAACGTCCCAATCATTTTAGTCCGCGGATCAAGGCGATGAATAAAGGAATCTCCTGGCACAAAACGGCCAATCATAATGTTATTCATGGCCGACCTCCGCATTAATGGCTGTGGCTAAGCTCGGCAATGTTAGTGGCCGCTCTGGCAACACGACCCCAGCCGCCTTTAACTTTTCCGTAAATTGTCCTGCTTTTGGTAGATCTAACTTCATGGTTTTAAACCATGCTATATCGCGATTAAATAGTTGCGCTGGCGTTTCATTGGCCACGACCTGACCATCGTGCATGACAACGACTTGGTCAGCCACCGCCACCACATGATCCATATGGTGCGAAATAAAGATCACCGTTTTGCCCAGGTTCTTCAACTCTAATACCAATTGCAACAGTTCTGCTTGCCCTTTAGGATCCAAGCCCGCAGCAGGTTCATCTAACACCACCACACTCGGATCACTTGCCAACGTCCCGGCCATAGCAACACGACGCATTTGCCCACCCGAAAGTTCAAAGGGTGACTTTTCCCAAAGTGATTCATCAACACCAACACGACGCAAAGCCGCTTCGGCAGCAGCCTTAGCTGTCGCCTGATCGGCACCAAAGTTTAACGGGGCATACATCACATCCGCTAGCACGGTATTGGCAAACAACTGATTCTCTGGAAATTGGAAGACAATGCCCACTTTTTTCCGCAGTTGCATCAGTTGCTTTTCTTTTGTCCGTGGCGTGAGTTCAAACCCATCAATCAGCACTCGGCCCTCAGTTGGCTTCAACAAGCCGTTAATATGCTGCACAAGGGTTGATTTTCCTGAGCCGGTTTGGCCAACAATTGCGGTCACTTGGCCGGTTAGCATGGTCACGGTGACATCATGCAAAATAGCTTGGGCCAGGGTTGTGCCGGCACCATAACTAAAATTTACTTTTTCGAACGTGATAGCCACTGAATCAATTCTCTCTCATCTAAATACTGTTCAGGTGTTGGCGTCAATTGTGCCGCTAACTCACCTGCAAAAGGTAATGCCAATCCATTATCATGCATCACCTGTCGTTGACTAAAGACCGCTTCTGGGGTGCCATCAAGGATGAGCTGCCCGTCATTAATCACCACAACACGATCAGCTAGTGCCGCTTCATCCATATCATGCGTAATCGTAATCAACGTTAACGCATCACCAAAACGGGCCTTGAGGTCCTGTAAGGTTGCCATCACGGTCTCACGACCATCTGGATCAAGCATAGCTGTCGCCTCATCTAAAATAATAATTTTAGGCGTTAAGGCCAGCACACTGGCTAAGGCGACCCGTTGCTTTTGGCCACCAGAAAGCGTGTGGGGTTCGCGATCTTTAAATCCTTGCATCCCGACGACCGTCAATGCGTCATCAATTCGCTTTGGCATATCGGCACTGGGTAACTGTTGATTTTCCAAGCCAAAAGCAACATCATCGGCGACCGTTGCGCCAACAAATTGGTTATCAGGGTTCTGAAAGACCATGCCAATTTGGTCACGAATGTCATGCACCGTCTCTGCCGATAATGGCACACCAAAAACAGTGATGTCACCGGCATTGGCCTCAATTAAGCCCAAAATCAACTTCGCTAATGTTGATTTCCCTGAGCCATTATGGCCCACTAGCGCGACCCATTGCCCAGCTTCAATCGTTAAATCGAACCCATCAAATAATGTTTGGTCGTCATCATATTGATAGTTTAAATTGTGAATTTCTATTGCTTGCGTCATTAGACCTTATTCTATCATAGGTTAGGGCCTGAATACTATATTGAGT
>NZ_CBDKZH010000100.1:0-4681 GCF_965300815.1 Leuconostoc sp. | reverse complement strand
GCATCCAAAATGGCATCGGCAATTTGATCAGCAATCTTATCGGGATGACCAGCTGAAACGGATTCTGAGGTAAAATACTTTGTCATGATAAACATGACCTCCTTCAATTTTCAAAATAAAAAGCTACACGGTCGCAAATTAAAAGCGCCTCCCAACGGATAAGTCGGAACGCGCTAACGTGACGACTATCTGTACAGATGGACCACCGTGACAAAATATGCTGCCATATTTTGCCGGTTGGTGCAGGGTCAAAGTGCTGTATCACTCGCCTGCTCTTGATAGCTGTTTAAATTGTATCTTTAGCATAACAAAATCACCACTAGATTGCAAATTCTTGTGACCAAAATGCTACGCAGGCCCGGCAAATTAAGGTACAATAACAATATGACTTATCCAAATCATTTACAATCACATCAATTACCAGACGGTCGCCCTATGCCCCGACGCATCACGACTGATCCGCGCGAACGCCGTGCCTATGAAAATTTTCACCCAGTGAATTTTTTAGACTGGCACCAATGGGTCCCACTCGTGGTTATTATTTTGAGCTTAAATCTCATTTGGTGGCGTCAGCCACTGCTACATACCAAAACGTTAACCGAAGCCACTGTCACTTGGCAATTAGTGCCATTATTTGGCTACACCCTGGCCTTAGCCATTGGGATTACACTGCTGATTACCCAAAATTTACGTAGTTTGCTGAGTTATGCCTTCCTAGGTGTGAGCATTTTACTGACCTTTAGTTCGCTCATCCAGACACGCCACGAGATTTTCTTGTTGTTACTCCTGCTTAGCGTGTTCTTTATCGTGCTACAACAACAGTGGTTAGGCTTACAAAATTGGTTAGGTTTAGTGCTTTTAAGTGTTTTGGCAACCTATGCCGTCCCTGTTACCATCTTTTACATTTCAAACGGCTTTGTCACGCATCGTTATCTCAATCAACTGCTACCCATGTTGTTTGGTTTTGGCTTCTTCTTTACCCCCATCATTATGCCCAATCCTGATGGTCGGAAGTTAAGTATCCTAACCCTTGGCCTCTTTTGGGTCACGGTGTTTAGCCATGCGATTGGTATCGGGACGATTTTTGTCATCCTCTTTAGTCTACTGGCCTTTATTTTACAATTTGTCAAAGCCAAAATCGGTAGCTGGCAACAGATGGGGTATGTCTTAATGTTTGCTTTATCCCTACTTCTCATCTATCGTTAAAAAACCGTGATGGTATTAACCCATCACGGTTTTTTTATTTGAGGACTTGATAAATTGGTAATAAAGTTTTGATGGCAGTGCTAAGCACTTCAGTTGCCTGATCGCCTTGTAAACGGGCATCACCGCGCGGCATTGTTAAGCCAATTAGCACTTCACTATGCCGTACGTTAGCAAAACGGTCAACCAGGTCATCATAAGCCGCTAAGGTTAGCGGTTGCGTCGCGTTGACCATGTGATCAGCACTTAACACATATCCTGCAGGTAGTTGTGCCACTTGTTCACGTGCGCGTTGTAACTTAGCGACAATGTCAAGTGTTTGTTGCGGTTTCATATTCTCTTCAACTGCCAAATAAAGATAGAGATGATCAGCCCACAAGCCCAGTTCAAAGTGCGGCATCATTTTGTAGCCACGTTTATTGGGCGCAAAAGCGACCCAGGTGTTGTCTGGCGCATTGGTTGTCCGCCGTAAATGCTTGGCAATGTGAGCAGTCCAGTGTTGCCCATCTGTCACCAAAATCGGCAAAATGACTGCAGCAGCCTGCTCAAACTTAGGATCGATCACGTCCCGAATCGCCGTCATGCGGCCAAAGAGTGTCGGCTCGTTAAAAATATCAAAATCCTGTGCATTAAACATGTGAATCCTCCTGTCATGCTTGTCGTTGTGCCGACAAGACGGTTAACCAATGAATCAAAACATAACCCGTGACCAAAATCGTGGCAATTAAGTTTAGCCAAATCAACAAGACAATAATTGAACTCATTGACTGATAGAAATCATAACGCTTTAGCCCAAACCTGACATACCAAGTAAAGGCAACATTCAAAATCTCCAACAATCCCAATTCAATGAGACTCCCTAACATGACTATTTTAAATGGCGCACGACCTGATTTGGTCGGTAAAAAGTAATTTAGCATCACCAGCGCTAACCACAGCCCCAACCAGATTAACCAACGCGTCTGATGCAGGATAAACAGCGGTAACTGATTGCTTGGCAGGCGATTAACGACAAGGGTTAAAACATTGCCGCCAATCAACAACACGCCAAAACCAGCTAAAATGACCAGCAGCCACAAAAACGACCAAAATCGCGTCAACATCGTACTAATCCGCTCGTCAGTATCCGCAATCCGATTAAACGACAATCGGAAAACCGCAATCACCCGCGACACGGTCCATAAAGTGAAGGGCACCGAAAAAGACAACAACGACACTTGTTTGGACGCCATGACCGACTTGAAAATCGGTCGAACAATGGCGGCAACATCTTGTGGCAGCATACTATTAAGCGTTGTCATTAAGGTGGCTTGACTCACATTAGCAATCGAGACAATCATGGCAATTGACATCAACATCGGAAAAACCGTTAACAAGGCGTAGTACGCAAAAGTTGGGCCAACATAGTTAATTTGCGCACGCGAAAACAACGTCCCTAACGTTGCCAACTGCCAGCGATTATCTAATTTCTGCCAATAATATTTCACTTGATTTAACATATCTCTATTATGCCAAAAAAAATGGCATATCACCTAAAAAGTGTTCAACTTATGCGTATGATACTGGTGCCCATGTGCGGGGTTTAACTCAGAAACAGATGATTTGGCATGGTATACTAAACATGACAAGCAAAGGAGTGGCCGTTATGACAGAGCTAATACACCGTGACATTTTAAAAAAACATGGGCTGAGAGTAACTGGCCAACGTCTCGCCATTCTAGACTACCTCATGACCCATGAAACTCACCCCACCGCGGAAATGATCCACCGTGATTTATCAGAGATTAGTTTAGCTACAATCTACAACACTTTAGAACGCCTAGTAGCGGCTGGCATCGTCATCGCAATTGATACCTTAAATGATGGTAAACGTCACTTTGATTACTACGGCCAGCCACACTATCATATTATCAATACCCAAACAAATGCCATTATTGATGCGGAAAACTTTGATGTCGGACCACTACTTGAAGCTGCCCGACAAGCTAGTGCCTTAAATATTACTGGTTTTCACATCGAAGTGTATGGTATTGCGCCTGAAGACGCCAAATAAAGCAAAACCCCCTAAGCTGAATCACTTAGGGGGTTTTGTCTTATTTGGCTAATCGCGCTGCCTCAATTATAAAATTCGTTGGTTGATTAAAGTACGGATAAAAGAAAAAGTCTGATACTTTTAATTCATCTATTGTCACTTCTTTCTGTATTGCCAAAGATAGCAAATATAATACACCAGCTTGATCCGCTTCAGAACAAACTTGTGCCCCGATCAGACGACGATTCTGAGCATGATAAACCAATCGTAATCGCACCCGATGGTTTTCTGGCATAAAAGTCGGTTTTTGCCAATCTTCATAGTCAACATACTGATAGTCGATACCGTACAGTTCAGCTTCATTAACCGTGACACCAGTTGAGAACAAATTAAGGCCGTAAACAGTCACGGCATTCGTCCTCTGTGTACCACTAGATGAGATCGGTTCGCCAATAATATTTTGCGCTGCAACATACGCACCACGCATAGCATCAGAAACCGAGAAATTGACAACAAGTTCGTGCAATACATTTGAATACGATGTCGCACAATCACCAACAGCATAAACATCAGGTTCTGAGGTTTGTTGTTTATCATTTACAATGTAAGCCCCATTTGTATAGAGATCTAAATGCTCACGCCCTAACGCTGTATTAGGTAAGAAGCCCATCGTTAAAATAACCATATCAGTCTCGTAAGTGTCGTATGGTGTTGTCAGTTGCTTCACTGCCCTATTTTCGCCACTGTAAGCAATCACTTCTTCATCCAAATGAATTTGAACTCCCACATCACGTAGACGCGCTTCAACACGTTCACCAAACGGTTCGTCGTAATGTGACATCATCATATGTGATTTCGCCTCAAAAATTCGAACGTTTTTGCCACGAGATCTAATCGCTTCAGCAATTTCAACCCCAATATAACCACCACCAATAATGGCTACGTCCTTAACATCATCAGAAGCTAAATGTCGCTCAACTTCTAAGCCCTCTTGCAAATTTTTAATTTGATAAATCCCTTGGAGTTCATGGCCAGCAATTCCTAAGCTAACCTGCTCGGCACCAGTTGCTAAAACTAATTTATCATACGTGAGCTGTTGTTGGCCTTGTGAATTGTTAATCAGCACTTGCTTGTGTTTAAAATCAATTTTTTCAACGGTTGTTTCAGTGTAAAGCCGGGTGAGATGTTGCTTAATTTCAGCAACGCCCTTATTGAAAAAGGCTTGATACGAACGACCTGGCTGGCTTAAAAAAATGGGCGTGCCACAACCAAGATACCCGATATCTTTATTTTTATCGATTATGGTAATGTCAAAATCTTTACCACTTTGATATAAGTTTTGTGCAACTGTTAGACCAGCATTACTTGCACCAATGATCATAATCTTTTCTGTACACATTTCTTTATCCCCATTTTATATCGGTAGTAAACATACATATACGCAAC
>NZ_CBDKZH010000099.1:0-4713 GCF_965300815.1 Leuconostoc sp. | reverse complement strand
TGTCTCAAACAACTATATTATAATAACAAATATTTAAAACCTTGACAACCCCTTTTCGCGAATTTTTTTAATTTTTTTGGCTGATGCTGATTCTGCTAATGCTGACTGGATTTCAAGTAAATTATCTTGTTTATATCGCAGGCATTCATTATACTAGAATAAGGTAAAAAACTGCATTTGGAGTTGTAACTCATGATTGTATCCGCCACCAATAAACAGCGCCGGCACGCTCTGATTTGCTTTCTGATCGCCTGTCTGCTCGGCCTACTCACTAAATTTAATATTATAGTGCCTGTCGCACTCGACCAACTGTTACACAGTCTGTTCAACACGGTACAGTCTAACTTTGGTGATACGGTTATGGCCATTGCGACCTTTTTAGGTAATCCCGTCGTCGACGTCATTTATGCCTTTATTTTGGCTGGCGTGCTCGTCATTGCGCAATTGCGTGTCCCAGCGATTTGGACCGTTGTCAGCGTCTTACTTGGTGACGTGGTGTTGAGTATCATCCGCTTCATTGTCAATCGGCCACGGCCAGTTGGTCATTTATTATCGGATACAGCCTCTTCATTTCCCAGCTCACACGTCTTTGGCTTGTTCGTCGTCATTTTCATTATTGGTATCTTAGTGACGCCCAATATCAACAGCCACCGTGCGCAAATCATTATCACTTGGTTGACCCAGCTCATCGGTGCCCTAACCATTATGAGTCGTTTGTATTTCAACGCTAATTTTTTAAGTGATACGGTTGCAGCGATTCTATTCGCCTATGCTTGGGTGATTATTTCAGCCACCCTTTATCCAAAGTTCGCCACTTTTCTCCAACGACGCGTCCCATTATTTGAACATGAAGAAATTTAAAAAGCGTGATTGCTGTTTGCAATCACGCTTTTTATTATTGTCCGATTGTGTAATCGTCTTCTTCCATCGCCTCAACAGCACCCAAGAGATACCCGTTCCCAACACCTGAGAAAAAGTCATGGTTCGCCGTTGACGTTGACAAACCATTCATGACCACCGGATTCACATCCTCGGCACCATCAGGGAACATTGGTTCCTGACCAAGATTCATCAATGCTTTATTGGCATTATAACGGAGGAAGGTCATGACTTGATCATACCAGCCCAAGTCATCGTACAATTCATGTGTGTAATTCTCTTCATTTTCATAAAGATCATAGAGCAAATCATACATCCAAGCTTGCAATTCTGCTTGTTCCGCTTCAGATAATTGATTAAAGCCAATTTGGAACTTATACCCAATATACGTACCGTGAACAGATTCATCACGAATAATCAACTTGATGATTTCCGCCACGTTCAGCATTTTGTTGTGTCCCAAGAAATAAAGTGGCGTATAAAAACCAGAATAGAACAAGAATGTTTCCAAAAAGACAGAGGCAACTTTCTTTTGCAATGGTGTGCCTGTTTGGTACACATCATTGATGCGGTTGGCCTTATATTGCAAAAATTCGTTGTTATCAGCCCATTCAAAAATCGCTTCAATTTCTGACTTTTCATTTAACGTCTCAAAAATTGATGAATAAGACTTCGCATGAATTGATTCCATAAATTGGATGTTATTCAAAACGGCTTCTTCTTTTTGGTTAAGCGCATCAAACTTCAGTTGGGCCAACCCATCTTGTGATTGCAAAGTATCCAACGTCGTGAGCCCACCAAACACAAGGTTCATCGTTTTTTGTTCTTGCGGTGTCATGTTACCACGCCAATGCCGCAAATCATTTGAAATCGGGATACGCGTGTCGAGCCAAAATTGTTGGGTGAGCTTTTCCCACGTTGCCTTGTCCAACTCGTCTTCAATGTTGTTCCAGTTAATTGCTGTATATGAATTGTCTTTTAAATGTTGTACCACAGTTATTCTCCAAATATTGGTTTGATTAAGTGATAAGCTTTGTCTGCATCGAATGTGCTTCCGCGTAATTCGTAGGCATATAACATCGGTACGTTAAACCGTTCAGCATAACGTGTCGCTGTCAAATTGAATTGGACGTTAAAATTACGGTTCCCTGAGCCGATGACACCTTTGAGATACTGTTGATTCCGTCCAAAGGCGATGTAGTCGCCCAAAGCGTTCGTAAAAATCTCGGTGACTTCTGGCCCAGTCCCTGTACCCCCTGTTAAATAGGTTGGTACAATAGCCACAAACGGCTCTGTCTCGTTAGCATAATCCGTTTCATCCCCAATACAACGCGCGACGACCGTGTCGCCATGCGCTGCTGCCACTTCGCTTAACTTTGAGACAAATGATACTGTGTTACCTTCTGTTGACGCATATAAAATATTAATTTTGACCATGACCCTCTTATCCCTTGTAACGTGATGTGCTTAAATCGAGCAACTTTCACACTCGTTCACACCAGATTCTTGGTGATCATCCGTAAATGTGCGGACATAATACAATGACTTAATCCCCTTATTAAAGGCATAGTGACGCAAAATCGTCAAATCACGTGTTGTCATCTTTTCTGTCCGACCCTTTTTCCATTCATACAACGCCGTTGACAACGTTGAACGCATGAATAACGTTAAGGCCATCCCTTGGTCAATGTGTTCTTGTGCCGCGGCATAAACATCGATGACTTTGCGCATATCCGTATCATAGGCTGACACGTAATATGGCATTGTCTCGTTGTTTAAACCAGGCGCAGGATAGTACACTTTTCCGATCATCCCCTCTTGACGTTCTTCAATTTTATTGACAATTGGTAACAATGTTGCGGTGGTGTCATTCACATAAGAAATTGAACCGGTTGGCGCAATCGCATGACGATAGGCATGATACATCCCATACGTCATGACATTTTCCTTTAATTCTAACCAGTCACGTTGTGTTGGCACGTGGTGATTAGCAAAGGCAGCGGCAACTTTTGGTGTTTTTGGTGCCCAATCTTGCGTGAGATACTTATCAAAATAAGTCCCATCGGCGTACGCTGACTTGTCAAACTCAAAGAACTTTTCTTGGCGTTCCTTAGCCAGCTTCATTGACGCTTTAATTGAATAATAATTCAACGTCATGAAGAATATTGACGTAAAGTCAAGAGACGCTTCGTCACCATAATACATTTGGTTTTGTGCAAAATAAGCTGCCAAGCCCATTGCCCCAAGGCCAATGGCATGCTTTTCTTGGTTACCCTTGGCAATTGATGGGACCACATCCAAGTTTGACGTATCAGAAACAAACGTCAAGGCACGTACCATCGTATCAACAGATGTTTCAAAATCAGGCGTTGCCATCATGTTCACAATGTTGATTGATCCCAAGTTACAGCTGACATCTGATCCCAAACGTGTGTATTGTTGTCCGTTATCAAGTTCCGATGGTGTCTGGACTTGCAAAATTTCTGAACACAAGTTTGATGACACAATCTTCCCTGCAATGGGGTTAGCACGGTTGGTCACATCAATATTAATAATGTAAGGGTAGCCAGATTCTTGCTGTAACTTTGAAATTTCTTCTTCAAGTGTCCGCGCATTGAGCCGATATTTCGTAATTTGATCATTGGCCACCATGTTGTCGTACTCAGCCGTGATATCGACATAGTTAAATGGGACACCATACACCTTTTCCACGTCTGCGGGACTAAACAAGTACATGTCCTCGTTCTTGCGCACTAATTCATAGAACTTGTCTGGCACAGTCAAGCCAAGCGACAATGTTTTCACACGGATCTTTTCATCCGCATTTTCTTTCTTCGTTGACAAGAAAGCCATAATGTCAGGATGGAATACTGACAAATAAACCACACCGGCCCCTTGTCGTGCCCCAACTTGTGATGAAAATGTGAAAGAGTCTTCCAACAACTTCATGATTGGCACAACGCCACCTGCTGAATTGGCGATTCCCATAACTGGGGCCCCTGCTTCACGCAAGTTCGACACGTTAATGCCGACACCACCACCCATTTTTGAAAGTTGCAACGCCGAATTAATCGTTCGTCCAATTGAATTCATGTCGTCCGACGTTTGAATAATGAAACATGACACCAATTCACCACGACGCGCCCGCCCAGCATTCAAAAAACTTGGTGTGGCTGGTTGGTAACGTTGGTGAACCATTTCATCGGCCAAACGCAAGGCCAACGCTTCATTACCCGCAGCATAATACAATGCATTCATCGCAACACGATCGATGTAAGTTTCAACGTAATATTGACCATCATTTGTTTTCAGCGCATATTGGTTATAGAACTTGAACGCCGCCATAAATGACTTGAAGTTAAAGTTTTCACCTTCAAGGTAAGCATACAATTCTTCAATAAACGCTAAGCGATACTGTTCGATAAAGGCACGTTCCAAAAAGTTATTCTCAAAAAGCCACTCAAAACGTTCTGACAAAGAGTCGAACTTTAAAACATTCGGCCAAACGTTTTCCGTCAGAAAAGCATCGAGCGCCTCTTGGTCTTTTTCAAGTTGAATTTGATTGTTTTTTGGAATGTTGACTTGGTTATTTAAGTCAAAATAAGTCACCTTATCTAAGTTAATCTCTTTTAGTGGCATAATTACAATCCTTACTCTATTATTGTATTTGTTATAAAAGCGGAAATCAACAACTCATCGCCGTTGACTTCCGCCTTTGGTCTTCATTCATTAATGGCTTAAATTAAGCTGAAATCTATTTGAGTACGTCAGGGCGGAAACCAGAAAACATTGGCATGCCCTCAATGGCGACAACTGGTGTTAGTCGGAACCCGA
>NZ_CBDKZH010000098.1:0-4717 GCF_965300815.1 Leuconostoc sp. | reverse complement strand
TGGGTAGACTTGCGTCAGTTGGTGTTAGATACGCAGCACTACTTGTGTCAATACTGTAAGGCAGACGGCATCGTCAACATGGGCAAGACAGTGGACCACATTGTTCCTATGGAGTTCGCACCTGATGACAAGGCAGACGTCGACAACCTAGTGGTCATCTGTAGTAAGTGTCACAACATGAAAACGAGATGGGAACAGGCATACTACGGCACAGGTAAGGATAACCAGTTAAAGCAAGTTAGTCCAGTCCGCAGCGTGGTAATGATTAATAAGATGATGAAGCGAGAGAGCTAATATAAGCGCGCTGGTTGCGTTTTAGGTCTAGGTGTACTGATTGCACGTCTGTGTGATTAAAATGCTTTATACCCCCGCCCATGTGCTTTAAACGAGAGAGCGCTCACATATCATCATCTTGTAAAAATGTTCAATTTTAAAAAGTTTTTATAAAGGGGGGATACCCTGAAAGGAGGTGGTTAAGCGTTGGTTAAAAAAGCAGATAAAGACGTCAATGGCGGGCGTTTAACGATTACGCCTCCAGCCTACTTGGGACAGCAGGCTAAAGTCATTTGGCGTAAGGTTATACCTTTTTTAGAAACGCAATCAAGCGTGACTAGAATTGATTCTGGTTTGGTAGAAATGTATGTGACACAATACGAAATTTATCGAAACGCATACAAACACATTCGCGAAAATGGCGAAGTTCAGGCGATTTTTAAACCGGTTCAAAACTACGAGGGCGAGATTATCAAAGAGGCATTTCAAGGCTACCGCCGCAACCCTATGACGGCGATATACAGTGATGCGCTTAAGAATTTAACCAAAATAGGATCAGAGTTGGGATTATCACCCAAAAGCAGGTCAGACTTAATGGCGTTGAGTGATGCAGCCGCACAGGACGATAAAGATTCGGCCTCGCAAATGAAGGAGTTCTTTGCTGATGAAGAAGATTGATTTAACGACGAATCATGATGTCATAGGCATCTATCATACACTTGATTTTTCTGACGTCAGAACAAAGTATCACGATAAGGGAACGGTTTATGCTTTCAATGTCTTAGACGAAGTAATTGTCACAGGGTATTTTATTAAGCTGGCAGCGTTTAGACATTTACGTGATTTACAACGCCAAGGGGATAAAGACTTTCCGTACAAATATTCAGTAAAACAAGCAAGCAACATTTTGAAGTTCGCTAAATTCGCACCTAACGTTGATACGGGTGAGCCAACAAAGCTGATGGATTGGCAAGAGTTTATCATGACGCAACTCATCGGTTGGCGTACCTTAGATGGTGGTAAACGATTTAGTCGTGCAATCGTTTCTGTGTCACGTGGGCAAGGCAAGACATATCTTATGGCTATTCTACAAGGATATTCTTATCTCATTGAGACGATGGGACTTGAAAACCAAGACTTTTTGGTTGCGTCAATCAACTTTAAGCAGACAAACAAGTTATTTGGTTATATCAAGAGCATGTTGCGTAAGATTATTGAGACAGAACCGTTTAAATCGTATGCAAAAGAGGTTGATTTGAGCATTCAAACTGACCAGATCATCATGAAAAACACAAATAACGTGATGCGTGCAATCTCACACGAATCTGGTCAGTACGATAGTTTCCACTTTACGACAGCGGTTGTTGATGAAATTGGTGAAATTACAAGCCGCGATAAGATTTCTAAAATTATTTCAGGGCAAGTCAAGGTAAAAAACCGCCAGTTTATTCAGATTTCTACCTCATATCCTAACCCAACTGTGCCGTTCCACGAGGATCAGAAGATGATTCAACAGGCTATGGAACAAGATTGGAACCGAGACGCGGATAGCTATCTCGGTTTAATCTGGGCGCAAGATAGTCTTGATGAAACGTTCAAGTCAGAAACTTGGGTAAAGTCAAACCCATTGTTGACGCTTGAAAGCGAACGCGAAGTATTGTTACAGGGGCTGACGGACAAGCGCGATAGTGACTTGCTCGCTGGTACAATTAGCGACTTTCAAAACAAAAACTTGAACATGTGGCTACAAGAGTCTACAAACAGTTTCCTTAAGTTGTCTGATGTGTCGATGGCGATTGTTGACAGATTCGATATTCGTCAACGGCAAGTTTATATCGGGTATGACTACTCGATGTTTAGTGATAACACGGCGGTTGCTTTTGTTTATCCATACCTAGATAGTAAAGGCAACAAACGCTGGCATGTCGAGCAGCACTCATTTATCCCTTGGGAAAAGGCTGGTAGTATCGAGGCCAAGGAAAAACAAGATGGCATCAATTACCGTGAACTTGAAAAGCTGGGCTACTGCACGATTACATCACACCCGCAAGGCTTGATTAATGACGATCAGGTTTATCAATGGCTATTAAACTATGTAGAGGACAACGCATTGGACGTTGTCTTTTTTGGTTACGATGCTTGGGGTGCTACACCAGCAATTAAGCAGCTTGAAATTAACACGTCATGGAACTTAATGGCGATCAGGCAACGTACTAGCGAGTTGAAAGACCCAACCAAATTCCTACAATCAGCATTTGTTGAGGGTTCAATTTCGCGACTTGATGACAAGATTATGGAAAAAGCGTTACTCAACGCACAAATTGTTGAAGATAAGATCGGTATTCAGGTTGATAAAGCCAAAGCAACATTAAAAATCGATGTGGTTGATGCGATTATTGATGCTTTGTATCAGGGCATGATTCATTTTGAAGAATATTCAGATGTAAATGACCCAGAGAAGAAGATTGGACGTATGACCTCTGCCGAAGTTGAGGCGTGGTTTAACGATCCAGAATCAGGATTATTAGGAGATATTGATGATTTTTAAGCGATTATTACCGCTAATTTGGCGGGTTTTTGATATTCTTTGCTACTTTGCAGCACTCGTGGCGCTAAATTGGGGCATGTTTAGCTTAAATAAGGTGGCTGGTGCGGTTGCGCTGGCCTTTTCTTTTGCAGTCACTGGCTTCATCAGTGAACTGCTAACGCCGACACCGAAAGGGGGTGATTAATTGCCATTATTCAACTTTCAAAACGGCTTGATGGTTGATGGTGGTCAAGAGATTGGTTTTGATGATGCGACAATTGTGAACTACATCAGTCCAGAGGGTAAAAACGATTATGTGAGTGCGGAAATTGCGCTGCGTAACTCGGATATTTACTCTACGGTTTTCCAGTTGAGCGCAGATTTAGCGTCATCAAAGCTAATCACAAGTAATTCTCGTAATCAGGGGATGCTGAATAATCCGACAACTTGGTCAAACACTTATAGCTTTTGGCAAGCAGTTTATGCGCAGTTGTTATTAGGTGGTGAAGCGTTCGTGTATCGCTGGCGCAATCAAAACGGTATTGATGTTCGGTGGGAGTATCTGCGACCTAGCCAAGTTGGTGTCTTTGCACTGCCTGACTTTTCCGGACTCTACTACAACATCTCATTCGACTCGCCATTCGTCGGTGTCAAACAGGGAGTGCCATCAAACGACATGATTCACTTCCGCTTGTTAAGTCAGAACGGTGGCGCGACCGGCGTCAGCCCATTACGGTCGCTTTCTAGTGAATTGCAAATTAAGAAGTCGTCAGATAAGCTGACAATTACTGCTTTGGATAAATCAGTGTTAGCACCCGGTGTTTTGAACATCAAAGGCGGCGGGTTGCTAAACGCTAAGTTAAAGGCTAAACGCTCGTTAGAGTTTATGAACCAAGTTCAGAATTCTAACGGTGGTCCGGTCGTGACCGATTCGCTAGAAGAATACACGCCGCTTGAGTTAAAAAGTGACGTCTCAAAGTTGCTTGCACAAGCCGACTGGACTTCAAAGCAGATTGCTAAGGTCTACGGCGTACCGGATTCAGTCTTGAACGGAACAGGTGACCAGCAAAGCTCACTAAAAATGATCGGTGGCGAATATGCTAAGTCGCTCATGCGGTTTGGGAATGCGGTAACTAGCGAACTGTCAAATAAGCAGTCATCGCCAGTCATAATTGACATTAAGCCAGCGATCGACCCTGTAAACGATGATTACACGACCAACGTTAACGAGTTTATCAAGTCAAAAATGCTGACACCTGAACAAGGTATTTGGGTGTTGCAACAGTCTGGTTATTTACCGACTGACTTACCAAAGGCGGACGTACCGCCAGATAACAACACAGGAGGTGTAGTGTAATTGAAAAAAATTGACATTAAAGGCGCAGTTGTCGATGATGACACAGCTGCATTTTATAATTTCTTCGGCATTGCGAACGTGTCACCAAGCGCGGTTAGTGCCGTGTTAAACGATGGAGACATTGGTGAAGATGTTGAGGTGAACATCGCATCCAACGGCGGTGATGTCTTCGCAGCAAGCGAAATTTTCACGATGTTAAAGTCGTCAAGCGCGAACGTGACGGTCAACATCCAAGGCCTCGCAGCTAGTGCAGCCAGCGTGATTGCAATGGCAGGGGACACGATTAAAATTTCGCCAACAGCCCAGATCATGATCCATCAAGCATCGGTTATGGCTGGTGGAAACAAGGACGACCTTACCCATGAGGCGGCCGTCCTAGACAGCATCGACCAGTCGATTGCGAGTGCCTATGAGCAAAAAACAGGCATGTCACAAGACGACTTATTAAACATGATGGCACAAGAAACATGGTTAACAGCAACAGAAGCTGTCGATAAAGGCTTTGCTGACGAGATTATGTTTGTTGCTGACAACGAACCAGCATTTGCCAACGATTTGAG
>NZ_CBDKZH010000097.1:0-4722 GCF_965300815.1 Leuconostoc sp. | reverse complement strand
GCCATGATCCATTTCGTCGTTGGCGCTTGCGGCTTCTTGTTCGCCCCTTCGTGCAAATAAGGTTGTGCGATTGGCCCTAACTGGCCACTCGCCACGTCCTCTTCGGCATCCTCTTCAACTTTTGTAGCACGTTGGGCATCATAGACTGCTTTGAAATTTAACGCAATCGGCACGTTATACGCCGTTTTAAAGTCTGGGTAGTCCGCTAGATTGGCAGTCACGTGATCATAGACATAATCTTCGGCTAACATAGCCAAATAGTTTTTCGCAATCACTTCATAAATGGCTGAGGCACTAGACCCAAATTTGGCCAAACTGGCTAATGTTGTTGGGACGTTTTCCCCTGGTCGGTTGGCCCCGTGAGCGCCTTTGGCTTTTACATGGGTTGGCCGTGGTTGCCGGTGGGTGAGCAGGCTTGGATCAACTTGGACCACTTGGGCAATTTGATCAATTTTTGGCAGCAATTCATTAAATTGCTCTGGTGTGACCGTCTTGTCTTCCGTTCGTGGATAAGACACCACTTGGGCTTCATACATCTTTTGATACGTGCCCAGCACTTCTTGGGCAGAAAAGCCACGCGGTGCCAAAATGGCAGCTAAGCCAGCCAAATCTAACAATTTTCCTGGCGCTTGCGTTCGTGTCTGGTGTTTTTCATTGACCACCGCACTCTCATGATATTGGGCTAAATCCTGTTGCGCAGCCGTCTTTGTTGGAAAGCGCCACGGGATTACATCCCCTTCTGGGGTGATCCGACCAAACACGTGGCCGGCAGGATCTTTGAATTTCACCTCAAAATAAGGCTTTTTGACATAATTTTTAATCGCTTCTAGTTGGGCATAGATTTGCCAGACAATGACTGACTTTAGTCGCCCTTGCCTTGCTACCACCTTAAAGCCTTGTTTTTTAGCCGCAGTAGTGGCAATGCGGGTCAGTTGCATCGAGGCAAAATCCCACCGGTTGCGACTTTCGCCTTTGATGTAGTCGCCGTCTTGTTGCTTATCGGAGACATCGCGGAGCTGGGTCATCGCTGCTTGAATGCCTGTGACGGACTCATCCATAAAGTTTGCCCGCAGGACTTGACCACGCCACTTGATGGCGTCCAACGCTTCCCAAGCTAACAACTCGCCTTCACCCGACGGGTCCGTATCCGTGGCGATGACAATAGCATCATAGCCGTTTTTAGCTTCTTTTTTTAAGTCATCGACCAGCTGTTTTGTCGATTCGATTTTCCCCGTGCGGAAATTGCGTTGCCGAATGTAGGTACGTTCCCATGAGAAATCAGCTAAATCCCAAGGTAAATGCTTGATGAGCCAAGATTTGTAGCGTAGTTTGAGTTCATCAGCGACCATTGCCTCGGGCTCTTTTAGGGTCATCACATGACCCCGTAAATTGGTAATTTTATAGTTAAATTGGTTAAATGTGCCAGTTTGGCCACCCAATGCTTTGACAAAGTTGGCGGCAGCGGATGGCTTTTCCGTAAGTATCAGGTAATTGGGCATCTCTTTATGTCGCCTTTCGATTCATTACCTTACCATTTTACCAGATTTCACAAAGGTATTTGTGGGGATCAATAACACCATCAGAAACTAAACTTTGCAAAGTAGACATGGTCACCCGACACCCCGATACGACGTAATAATTTTTTGGTTTGACTCATCATATTATTTGGCCCACTTAGCAAGTAGACATAATCATTGGTCACCCCTTTGGCCAAAAAGCTTTGCAATTCATCGACGGTAAAGCGCCCTTGATGAACGCGATACTGAAAAGTATCTGGATATTGGGTCTTCAAGTCTGCCAATCCTTGATCATAAACGAGCTCATGCGTTGTTTTAATCAAGTTAATTTGTCGGCCTTGTTTGAGATAATCATGACTCAAACTCAACATCGGGGGAATCCCCGACCCACCAGCTAGGAGCACCAGCGGTTGACGACGTGGTGTCTGGGCCACCATATTTTTGAGCGTCCCATAGGCACCAGTGATGCGGACCCGCGTGTTGACTGGCACATCACGTAACTGTCGTGTCCAATCGCCATCACGTCGGATCATCAGCGAGATGAATTCCGAATCGTTTTCCGCATTTAACAGGCTAAAGGGATGTGGTTCATGCATGCCTGCAATGCTTGGAAAACTAATGAGCACATAATCGCCTGATTGGTAATGTAAGCGGTCGCGTTGCTGTAATCGAATAGTGATTTGTTGCACTGATCGGCTCAACACGTCATTGGCCACGAGCACACCCGAGGCATGCCCACGGAAACTTTGGATTTTATCCCAACCATATAAACCAAAAGCCAAGCCACTGTAAGTATAAAACCAGACCATAAAGCTCATATCTTGGCGAATTTACGGGTTTAAAATCACATGGACAAAAATCAATAATGTGGCCACCACGTTCAACCGGTGCAACCAGACCGAGATTTCATGCTTGAAGACATGCTCAAGCCACTGTTTGACTTGCCGTAACCACCACCACACCCGATCCGTCAACCAGCCGCTAAGAAAGAATACCGAATAGAGGAGCACCCCAATGAGGATGACCAACGCCGCATCCCCGGTGAGCTTAATCAGCCCATTAGATTGGCTCCAGCTTTTATGCAAATACGCCACAATGATAATGCCAATCCCAATCATGCCATGAACAAAGTACATTTCCGGTAAGCCAATCAAACGTTCTAACCATTTTGGTCGGGTGGCAATAAACAGTTCAAACAGCATCCAAACGTAGGCAATCACCCCAAGGTTAATGGCAAAAAATGATTGGGCATAGATTGGACTGAGTCCCATGGCAATGGCTTGAATTAAGGGGAGTGGCAACACAAAAATCGTCACTAACCAAAATAGCCCTAAATAATAACGATGTTGTCGTAACATTAAACGACCTCCTGTCCCAAAAACCAACGTCGCGTCTCGCCGTTGGCTGCGACCAACAGACCAGTCCCTGGCACCGATTGGCCTAGATCAAGCGTGTCAAAATTAGCAGCCACCAACGCTGTTGCCCAAATATCCGCTGTCGTCAAATCTTCTGTCACAACCGTGGCAGACAGCGCATGGCGCCCGGCTGTTTGATAGGCAATATGTTCCCCGCGCGACACAATTCCAGAGGTCGCTACTGCGCCTGACTGTAAGGCGAGGTGCGCGAATACCTGATCGGGCTGGTTAGGATCTTGAATGCCAATTTCCCCCGTCCAATCGGATCATAGAATCCCGTATACCACGCATTAAATAGCCCGTGTGTGTCTTTTAATGCCGTTTCGGCCAATTGCCAAACTGTCCAAAACCCATCCGACGTTTCCGCTAGTGTGAGCTCCCCACGATTAAATCGGGATAATTCGGAATCTGGTAAAAATGGTGAAAAGGTCTGGTCGAGCCAATCAAAGTAGGTTTAAATTTTTGGTAAAATATCGGCCGTAATGGCCGCGATTTTGTCGGCGGATGTCTGCGCTGGTTGGCACACCAGTTCTAAGGTAAACGGGACGGTAAATTTTTCAAAATGCGTTTTGGCAATCTGGTATACGCCTTGTTGCTGCATTGTTGTCAGGATTGGTGTTGTCATAAGATTACCCCGCTTGTGAAATCGCCTGCTTGATCGAGGCTTGGAAACCATGCCAAGTTTCCGTTGCCCCACTGATATTTGAAAAATGTGCCGATTGTGCACTGACGGCTGACTTTTCATAGACCGGTAATGCTTGGGCATTAATGGCTGCCGTTCGATGACTATCAGTTGGGTATTTGACGGTTTTCACCTGCGTGATTTTCCCGTTGACAACTGTGATTTGAACTTGAATCGTGCCGTATTCATAGCTCGCATCTGTCCCCAAGTACGTCCCATCATTATAGGTTGTGGTCGCGGCCGCCACGGTGCGTGCTGATGCTGGCGTGGTTGGCGTGGCACTCGTTGTGGTTTTCGCTGGCGTGTAAAAGAACAGGAAGAAGACATCCAAAAACATTGCGATTAATGCGATTGTGGTAATGCTTAACGTGATTATTTTTTTCATGTATGAACCTCATTATGCGTCATGGCTTACACAGATAATAGCAGAAAAAGGCTAAATGAAAATGAAGAAACGTCATACTCGCCCCTTAGTTGACAATATCTTTTCACTTGTGATACACTACTTGCAACAATTAAATCACGTGTTATATCGAGAGCTAGTGAGTGATTACACACTTTGACCTAGCAGCAACCTACCTTTTGGCAAGGTGCTCCACTGTAATTGGATATACGTCACTTTTAAACGTGTTCGTATATCGAGCACGTTTTTTATTTGTTTAATTAGTCCTTTGGACGTTAAACAGGAGCAATACATGACAACACTAACCTTAGACGCAGCGCTTCGCCAGCAAGCCTTGACCCAACTTGGAATTGCGCAAGTCCTGACGCTGCCTGATGTCACCCCAACTGATCTCGTGCTGATGGCCCAAGCCACGCAAGATCCTGAACTATTCACCCAAATCCAACAGGTTGCTGAGTCACAAGCACACGACTACCTCACCCGTTATCAAGCGATACAACATGCCAACGGTTTCGCCGCTTTGCGTGGTCGTCAGCAGTTCAAAGCACAATTAAGCGAACTCCTGCCACTCCTCCCTGAGACGCAACAAGAAGCTATCCAAAAAATTTATCATTAATTCAAAAAAAATCGCAAAAAACGCTTGACGCCTGCCGTGAAACTTGTTATGATATTATATGTTGTTTGATAGTAATTCAGACATCACTG
>NZ_CBDKZH010000096.1:0-4755 GCF_965300815.1 Leuconostoc sp. | reverse complement strand
GTTGGATTTATACCTGGTTCATGAAGAAGGGTATTACGATCAAATTACCAGAACAAGTGCCAAGTAACGTAGCGGCCTCATTTACGGCATTGGTGCCGGCCGCTGCCATTATCACTGGTGCGACCATTGTGTACGGGTTATTCCAGAAGCTAGGTAATACTACATTTGCAGAATGGATTTACCGCATTATCCAAACACCGCTACAGCACGCATCAGATGGCCCAGTCGGAGTATTGCTCATTACCTTAGTACCGGTATTCCTTTGGTTCTTCGGGGTCCATGCTTCAACAATTGTTTCCGGCATTATGCAACCCTTGTTAATTAGTAACAATGCGGACAACTTGACGTTGTATCAAGCTGGGAAATTGTCATTAGATAACGGTGCACATATTGTGACGCAATCATTCTTCGAACAGTTTATCACAGTCACTGGTGCTGGGGTTACAATTGGCTTGGTGGGGTATATGATCATTGGCGCAATTTCAGTGCTGATGAAAACATTGGCTATTTAAGACTTTGGGCCAGGACTCTTCAACATTAACGAACCCGTTTTGTTCGGGATTCCACTGGTGTTGAACCCTGTGATGGTTGTGCCATTCATCTTAGCACCTGTCGTGACTGGTTTCAGCACGTATTATGCGATTAAATTTGGCATTATCCCACCATTAAACGGGGTGTATGTACCTTGGACAACACCACCAGTTATTTCTGGCTTCATTGTCGGTGGTTGGAAAGTGATGCTTTGGCAAATCTTCATGTTGGCGATCACGATCCCAATTTATTGGCCATTTGCACAAAAGTACGACAAAATTTTGGTGGCCCAAGAAAAGGCAGTTTAATTTTTAACCAGTTAGGACAAGTTATTTAGGATAAAATGTAAGCGATTACATTAAGAAACAAAGAAAGTGTAGGGAATTACGATGGCAACAAAGACAATTATGTTAGCATGTGCAGCGGGGATGTCAACCTCAATGCTCGTTTCAAAGATACAAAGTGCAGCATCGGCACAAGGAAAAGATTATGACATTTTTGCCACCTCAACATCTGATGTTGACAATGCCTTAGCACAACGCCATCCAGATGTGTTATTACTCGGACCAAAGGTGGCTTACTTAAAGAATGAGGTTAAAGCAAAGACCGATGCAGCCGGTGTCCCAATGGATATCATCAATATGATGGATTATGGGATGATGAAGGGCGACAATGTTTTGGCAACTGCGGAAAAGATCATGGGTTAAGTGATATGAATGATGAACGAATGGTTGTCATTATGGGCTTGATCTTGAATGGTGGCGATGCGAAATCACACGCATTTCAAGCCATTCAATTGGCTAAAACTGGTGACTTTGAAGGTGCACGTACTGAAATACAGGCAGCCGATGAAGCGCTTAAAACAGCACATGATATCCAAACAGATATGCTGACGAAAGCAGCACAAGGGGAACACATTGAAGTCGACTTGTATATGTTGCATGCGCAAGATCACTTAATGAATGGGATTACCTTCCGAGATTTAGCAGTTGAAATTATTGCGCTTTACGAACGCGAAGCAGGCTAAGGAGAAAAATACACATGTCAAAAGAAACGTATCAATTGAATCAAGACTTTTTATGGGGTGGCGCGATTGCCGCACATCAGGCTGAAGGCGCATGGCAAGCTGGCGGCAAAGGCGTTAGTATCGCTGACGTGTTGACCGCTGGTGCGCATAATTTACCACGCCAGATTAGCGATGGTGTCGTTGAAGGGTTGAATTACCCTAACCATTACGGGATTGAATTTTACGATACGTACAAAGAAGATTTAGCCCTTATGGCAGAAATGGGATTTAAAGCCTTTCGAACGTCGATTGCCTGGACGCGAATTTTCCCCAATGGGGACGATGCCGAACCAAACGAGGCGGGTTTGGCTTTCTATAATGACCTATTTGACGAAATGCATAAACACGGCATTGAACCAGTGATTACGTTACAGCATTTTGAAATGCCTTATCACTTAGTTGAAGCTTATGGGGGTTGGTCAAATCGTCAAGTTATTGATTTGTTTGTCAGATATGCGGAAGTGGTATTTAAGCGCTACCGTGACAAGGTGACTTACTGGATGACACACAATGAAATTTCCAACCAAACGGCTATTTCAGATGATCCAATCTATCAATTCTTAGTTTGGACAAATTCAGGTATTCGCTTTGATGAACAAGCGACATTAAAAGATAAGCAAGAAGCGATGGTGCAAGCAGGGCATTATGAGTTAGTGGCTTCTGCACGGGCGGTCAAGATTGGGCATGAGATTAATCCAGACTTCGTGATTGGTGGTATGGCCAATGTGGCACCATTCTATCCTGCCACACCAAGTCCAGCAGATATGTTGGCTTGGCAAAAGGCACGTCAGGCCCGTGATTGGATGATGGATGTGCATGTCCGCGGTGAATACCCAAGTGATATGGAAAAATTCTTTGAACGTTCAGGTTTCCGACCAGATATTACTGACCAAGACCGTGAAGACCTGAGGGCAGGGGTGGTTGATTATATGGCTATTTCCTACTATAACTCGACAACGGTTCGCGCCGTGTCGGATAAAGATGCCGAAATGGAAGATTTCGGTAACTTTGAAATCGTCAAGAACGATTACATTAAAACGAATGATTGGGATTGGGGGATTGACCCACAAGGCTTGCGTTTCACCTTGAATGAAATGAACGAATTGTATCCTGGATTAAAGATCATGATCGTTGAAAACGGGATTGGGGCTTATGACACAATCGAAGCTGATGGGACAATTCACGACCCATATCGTGTTGACTATCTCCGTGAGCACATTCGTGAAATGGAAAAGGCAGTTGTGTTGGATGGCGTTGACGTGATTGGCTTCTTATCATGGGGACCAATTGATATTGTGTCAGCTGGAACTGGCGAAATGAAGAAGCGTTATGGCTATATTTATGTCGATCTTGACGATATGGGCGAAGGCTCAGGGCAACGACTCAAAAAAGATAGCTTTTATTGGTACCGAGAAGTCATTGCGAGTGGTGGGCAAACACTAGACTAAACAACATATGTGATGACAAAGCAAAAAACGGTTAGATTAAGTTCTAACCGTTTTTAGTTGGTCACGTTAATGTCAAAATAATCATCGTAGGTTAAATAATCGATCCAATTTTGATCTTGGATAATAAAAGATTGGGTGGCGGTTTGCTTAACAAACGCTTCATCGTGAGACACCAAGACAATTGCTGCTTGAGAATCGTTGATGAAGTTAGTCAAGGCCAATACACCATCATAGTCTAAGTAATTTGTTGGTTCATCTAACAATAAGATGTCAAAGGGCATCATCAAATTTAAAGCTAATTGCACTTTCAAAAGTTGTCCACCACTCAATGTATTTGGGAATCTGCTCAAAATGTCCGAACGGATACCCAGTGCGCCACAGACATCGCGGATGACTTGTAGGTTCATCCCCGACATTGCCTGTAGTTGTGGCAATAATGGTTGGTCAGCGTTGAATTGGCTTTGGATATTTTGATGAAAATAATTCACGCGGTACCGTTTTTGCGTCACATCGTGAAAAATCGCATTGAGTAACGTTGATTTACCCGCGCCGTTGGCCCCAAGGATTGCTATCACTTTACCAGATTGGAGGCGGAGGTTTATTGGATTGTTAATTAATACGAAGTCGTCACGTATTAAACGATCCAACGTCACGTTTTGCATAATCTTTTTGGGCTGCTGGTAGGTTGTGAGTAATTTAAGGCCCATCTTTTCAAATGGTTTACCGTGAGCAGTTTGCTGAATATCAGCGCGGATTTTTTTAACTTTTTTCTCTAAGCCATTTTGAACTTTATCCTTTCGGCCAGCTAAACCAATTGCTTTTTTCTCAGAATTGGAAACCTTTTTGGCCTTTTTGGCATGCGTCGCTTTTTCCTGCATACGAGCCAGTGATGCGAGTTGTTGCTGTTTTTGTTTTCGGACAACTTCGTATTGCGCATATTGTTGCTGGATTTTATTGGCTTGCAGTTGCTGAAAGGTCGCAAAATCGGTGGGATAAAAGGTTATATTTTTTTGGTCAATCACTAATACGGCAGTGGCGATTTTGGCCAAGAATGCTGCATCATGGCTAACAACTACCGCGATACCTTTAAAGCGCTTCAGTTGATTGAGTAAATATTGCATGCCCGTTTGATCTAAGTATGAGGTAGGCTCATCGAGTAGTAATACATCAGGTCGTTGAGCGAATGCGCCCTGTAAGCGTTGGCGCTGGCTTTCTCCAGGGCTATTTTGGGCATTGTCATCGTAAAATTGTGGGACGAGCAGGGTATATCCATCTGACTGGATGGTGCCACGTGTTGGCGTTAAGTTTTTAACCAGTAAATTAAGTAGAGTAGATTTACCCGATCCGTTATCACCAATTAAGGCAACGCGTTGCTTAGGGCTTAATTTAAAATTGACGTTTTCAAATAATAGCGCTTCGGTTGTGAAATTGAACGTGAGCTGATTAGCGGTAATCATGATTGTTGTACCTCGGAAAAACTGGTGTCACGTTCCAAGTCGTCGGTCATCTCAAACAGTTGCCGATTGTGTCTAACGGCAGTGAACGGACACGGATTATGCGTGCATGTTGTGATCTAGTTGATTTATCATGTTATCACCTGATTTCTTAATGTTTTTACCATAATACATGAATAACGCCTACAAAACAATTTATTTGATGAAATTAGTGTATAATGAAACCAGCTATATGTCGCACAAACGTACCAGCTAT
>NZ_CBDKZH010000095.1:0-4776 GCF_965300815.1 Leuconostoc sp. | reverse complement strand
ATGACTCTTGTTGGTATTCAGGGTAGGATGTTCATAAAATCCCATGAACTGCCTTTGAAAGGCAACTTGCTCGCCTGAAATGCCACCACCTGCAACAGTTACATTTTGATAAATATGTTTCCTCCTATCAATGATTTAATAGGTCAATCATAGCACTAAGAGAAAGTGCTTTCAAACAATAGCCACTAAAGTGAAACAGTCACTTTAGTGGCTGAAATCACCATGAATAATCGGTGTGGCTTTGAAAGATGTGAGTCTTTAATTATCAGGCAAATTTGTTGCATCGTATCATAATTCATGTATAACAGTCTGATTATAAAGTTACGAAAAATGTAGCGACATTAACGGTTTATTATTATTCATAAATAAAAAACAGTCCTCATTATCTACTAGTTAGATAATGAGGACTGTTTTAATAGTATTTGTGAGGGGCGATAAATATAAACCACTGGGAAAAAGGCATAGCGCAAGTGAGGGGTTGTCTCATCATAATGCACCACCGCGGTCACGGCATTTTCTTGCCCATAGCGATCATTGAGAAATGCCGTGGTTGCTTCAAAAAAGCGCTCTGTTGCTCATAGGGGGCTTCTGTGAGTTCTTCAGGAAAGACGATCCAATTCGCTGACGCCTTCACATCGTCTCTTTTCATGCAATAAACGTCATTTAAACGCGCATTGAAGCGTGAAAGCATATCAGAACCATCCGCCATGAGATCTTGATTCAGATAGGATTTCGACACATCAATTTCTTTGTTCGTGTGATGGTCGGTTTTACGTTCAAAGTGAACCGCTAAACCAGGGACTGCGCCACGGGTATTTTTCTTTAAATGCGCCATCAAAAATGCCTCCTCGAAAAAGGTTTTCCAAGACCAGTATAACACCGTTAAAAATCTGGTATAGCCTGTTATACCAAAATGATATTTTGGACAGGCTCTGCGAGGCGTGTCATCGACAAGCGATGCCAGTAGCGTTTCCCCTTCCTACTGGGGAAACTGCTATTTTACAGCGCCTATTATCCGGCTTGTAAAACCTCCGGCGGGTCACGCCGTGACGGGGCAATTTATCATTGCAGGATCACTTTCAGTGAGAGTATGTCATGCAGAACGCTACCCGCGCGGGGCAAGCTGATGTCAGCTTAACCCCATTAAAATAATCTGTAAACATAAGTGTATAATAACAAAAAAAGTGTAGTGGATTATCGCAATTAATAGGTGTTATACAATAAAAGCAAACAAAAAGGCACCCTTAAGGTGCCCACATTATTTTAACGATCATTAAGATCATCAAAATAACGTTTGATTGCGAACGTCACAACGTTTAGACCGTTGTGCAGAGACTTGCTACTGCAACTTCAAACCGCTTGTACATTTACTTGACACGATTATCGTCATCGTTCACTGCTTGAGAAGTTGCTTTTTTCACGGCATCAACGCCATCTGAAGTTTTTTCTTTGATTGTGCTACCAGCGGCTGTTACGCGATCCTGTAAGCTTGTTTGTGATGCGTCAAATTCTTTTTGTGTTTGAATATCAACTACTTCAACATTTAACTCAACTAGCGTCAAACTTGTTGTTTCTCGCACCTGTTTTGTGATTACTTCTGTTAGTTGCTTATAAATATCATGTGCGTTGTGCCCATATTCCATGATAATATCTAAATCTACCGCAACTTGTTCTTTTCCGACCTCGACACCAATGCCATCAGTGGGGTTATCCGTATTCACAATTTTATTTTTAATGTTTGCGACAAAACCACCGTCAACACCTAGCAATCCTGTCACGTTTTCAATTGCATAGCCCACTACTTTTTGAATCACTTTGTCATCAAATGTTAATTCACCTTTAGGTTGACGATTCTCTGTTGCAGTATTTTGTGTAGTTGTTTTTTCTGTAGACATAATTAAATCCTTTCTATATCTAAATAATTAATTTTTACGTGTAAATATTTTAGAGACAATTGACAAATCGACATTATACGCTTCGAGCAAGTAGCCAATCCAACCTGCTAGTAAGGTGACAACTATAATCAAAATCGTCTTCCAAAATCCTACAGTTACCAATAGAGTTGACAGAATGAAACCCGCAAGACCACCAACCCAAATATTAATTGATTTTTTGTCTTTCATTATATCCGCACTCCTTTTTAAATCACACGTGTGACTTTACGCTTTGAGTTTGATTTCTGATTTACTTTAATATCAACTTTAATGGGAATTCGATTTATGCCAGCGAGTAAATCATTCAAGCTTTTCGTTAAATCGTATGAAATACGAGGTAATTCTTTGACTGTCGCCTGTTTATAAACTGAATCAGCAACAATATAAAATTTTCGTTGACGACGAGTATTTTTCAATCTCACTTTAATATTTGATAAATCTTCACCTGAGAGCTTTGTCTGAATAAACTGGTTGATACCATGATTACTCAACGCAAGCCGTCCTTCTTTGGTTTGCTTCAAAAGAATATCTGGTAATTCTACCGGCCATATCCATATGAGCAAAAACAAAAGCACGGTCAGTGCCAGCAGTACAAGACCATAGTAATAAATGAAAAGATCACTCTTAAAGTCTAAATGTATATTAAACTCTGCTAAAAATTTGAAAACTTCATCAATTATTTTTGGCCATATCAACAAACAAAGCCCAACCAAATATCCGAGGCTGAAAATACTCAGAACAATTTTTTGACTTTTCTTCATATCATACCTCTCTATTACCTTATGCTACTGTTTTGCTCTCATACCAAGCACCATTGACACGACTAGTACAAGAATCACAGCACCAATTATCGAAGGAATGATTGCCATTCCCGCCAAGCTAGGTCCCCATTGACCCAACAAAGCCTGGCCAATAGCCGATCCGATTAGACCAGCAATAATATTGCTAATCCACCCCATTGACTCACCACGATTTGTGATAGCACCTGCAATGGCACCAATAATGGCACCTACAATTAATGACCAAATCATAATCTTTCCTCCATTCTCTTCTCTATGAATTATGATATCCAATTCACTAGCCTAAATATAACACTATCGGAAAGCATTTACAAAAATAACGCTTACCCCCTTTACAAAACAACGAAATTATGGGTTATTTTGTAAAGATTAAAAAACAACAGCTCATCATCAATAAGTTGCTATCGTTATTATCTGTTCAATGATTTAATTATGGATTTCCTCTTCCAAACGGTCCCCAGCTTTGTCGATGCCTTTAGCTGCAAATATAGTCCCTCCAACCGCTATACCGCCTAGAATTAATGTAGATGCTAACAATACCTTAAGTACAGTTTTTAACATAGTTTTCCTCCTTTATGCCTAAAATGAAAATTTGTTAATCTTCTTTTGTTTTCTTCCAATTTCTGACAAAATAATAGAAACTGAACAATAATTGAGACAACGCCAAAAGCATCGACAGTTTATCCCAAAAGCCAAATTTTTTATTCTTTTTATCCATCTTTTCTCCACTTTCTTCGTTGATCCAACCAAATTTCTGGTTAGTATCTTCGAAATTCAAAGGAGCTCATGATTTACTTTAAGCCACCAGTAACATTGATTGACTCACCTGTTACATAGCTAGATTCATTTGAAGCTAGGAAAACATAAGCGCCTGCTAATTCTGCCGGTTGACCAGCTCTACCGATGGGTGTCGATTGGCCAAATGTTGGAATGTTCTCCGGTAACTGTCCACCAACAATCTGCAAAGGTGTCCAAATGGGACCAGGTGCCACACTATTCACGCGAATCCCTCGATTAGCCAATTGTTTAGCCAAACTCATCGTCATATTCTTGATAGCAGCTTTTGTACCTGCATAATCCACGAGAAATGACGATGGTTGCTCTGCCTGAATAGAATTCGTTGTTATGATACTGCTGCCAGGTTGCATATGTGGTAAGGCCGCTTTAACAAGCCAAATGAGACTAAAAACATTTGTTGCATAAGTGTCGGTTATTTGTTGTGTCGACAAATTAGCTATATCAGCTTCCGCTTGTTGTTTACCAGCTACTAACGTCAAAATACTTAAATCACCAAAAAATGAAACTGCTTCATCAATCAACTTTTGGCTGAATGCTTCATTCTTTAAATCACCTGGAACTAGCTTGATTTTACGACCCAATGATTCAATAATGCCCTTAACTTCTTGTGCATCTGGTTCTTCTTCAGGAAGATAATTTAACACAATATCAGCACCTTCATGCGCATACGCTATCGCCACAGATCTGCCGATTCCTGAGTCACCACCGGTTATCAGTGCTTTCTTATGTTTCAGGCGGTCATGCCCAACGTAACTTGCTGCACCATCATCTGGTGTTGGCGACATCTTGCTTTGTAATCCTGGTTCAGGTTGACTCTGTTTTGGAAAATTCTGCTTTGCATATTCTCCATTTATGTTTGTCATGTAATTCCTCCCTTTTTCATACAATACTCAGCATAATCTTGACACGCACTAATAACGTGTATATTGTTTAACAAACACTTTGTTTGTAATGCCTACTATATCATTAGTAGAGAGCGGTTACAAAAATTTTGCCTAGATACTTGACAATGTAATTTGTTAATATCAGGTGAAAACAAATCAAAAAAAAGGAAGCGTGATGATTTAAAAATCACACTTCCTTTCTCAACAATATAAGAAAACCTTATTGATTAATTTGTTATAAAATCAGCATTCTTTTCTCCAATTTTGAAGTACTGACCTGTATTCCAATCTTTCAAAACATATCCCATTGCTCAGAAGTCAATAAATTGGACTATTTTTATTCAGTTACTTAGGCAACAT
>NZ_CBDKZH010000094.1:0-4849 GCF_965300815.1 Leuconostoc sp. | reverse complement strand
AATGAATTAGGCCGACTTGCCAAGTCACTTAAAGCAGATCAAGTTGACATGGACGAAGTACAACGGCAATTAAACATTGTATCAGCCGATATTGATACCTTAAAAGAGAAGACAGATACAATTGTTGATCAAGCAGCGTTGACAGAACAATTGTTGCAGTATGCTAACCGTTATCGTGCCACAAATGAACGTGTGGCTGCGGCAAGCGAACAAGCACGGATGTTTTACGAACGAGATTACAATTTTGGTAAAGCAATGGACGTTTTGGGACCAGCACTGGATAGCGTTGAACCAGGAGTTTACGAGAAGTTAGTTGACTCGTATATGCGTCGTAAGACACCGTTACTCTAAATTTTGACCAACTAAAAAGGACTGCAATTTGCAGTCCTTTTTAGTTGGCTTTAAGATAACTTTGAATTTCGTACACCGTAGATAGCGTACCAAACAATACCAGCAATAACCCAAAGACTAAATAGGAACAATGTGTTGACCGGTAGTTTTGCGATCAACAATAGGCTAATCACTCCAGCGATAAATGGGAGCACTGGATAACCAGGTACTTTGAAGCCGTCATGTGACAAGTCTTTCCGACGACGTAAGATCAAGATACCAAAGTTAATGAAGGTGAAGGCTAACAAAGTACCAGCATTGATCAAACTCGCTAATGTGTTCAGTGGAATTAAACCAGCAAAGATTGATTCAACGACAACAGCAACGATTAACGCGTTAACTGGTAAACGTGAACCAGAAGAAATCTTACCCAATGGCTTTGGGAGCAATCCATCACGACCAAATGAGTAAGTAAGACGTGATGAAGCGTAGACAAGTGCCAAAATGGCTGTAAACATACCAATTAATGCACCGACAATGATGACAACAGAGAATTGCGTTTGGTGAATAGCTTGTAGCGCAAACGCTGCCGGATCATCCACACCCAACTTTTTATAGTTCACAATACCAGTCAAAACAACGGCGAACAACACATAGAGTAGGGCTGAAATCAAAACCGTCCCGATGATACCACGTGCCATCGTTTTCTGTGGATTCTTAACTTCCGCAGCATGTGCAGCAATGGTATCAAATCCCAAGAAAGCAAAGACGATGCTGGCAGTGGCTGCCCAGATACCGTTTAAGCCAAAGACCCCAGAATGGAATTCTTTTGGATAAAAGGGCACGTAGTTGGTGTGCTTAATAAAGAAAGAACCACCAATGATGAACAATCCTAGGATCGCAACCTTCAAAACCACCGCAGCGTTTTCGACCTTTTTAGATGTGCTTAATCCGCGAGATAAAATTGCGGTGACCACCAAGATGATCAAAACGGCAAATAAGTTCACGACGCCACCTTCTAGTGGGCCGGCCATCAGACTTTTTGGCATATGAATCCCAAAAATTGTGAGGAGGTTGCCGAAATAAGCGGAAAAACCAGTCGCAATGGCTGAAACGGCTAAGAAGTATTCTAAGATAAGTGACCAACCTAATAACCAGCCGATAATTTCACCGTAGATGACGCTGCCATAAGAATAAGCAGATCCGGCCACCGGCATCGCTGATGAAAATTCAGCAAAGGCCATACCAGATAGACCAGAGAAGATAGCGGCAATCAAAAAGGCGACGGATACAGCAGGACCAGCGTGTTGCGCAGCTTCATGGCCAGGTAAGATGAAAATACCTGTCCCAATCACTGTCCCAACACCAAGACCAATGAGGTCGCGCGTTGTCAATTCGCGCGTCATATGAGAATCTGCATTAATGTAGTTTTGCACAGATTCACGTCTGAATGCTCTTGTGAAGATAGACATAACATTTCTCCCATACTATTTTAATTTAAACATAACTATTATTTTAACAAGTTGCCGCGCGAATGTCTAACGTTGCTTGTAAAGATACGCTACAATAGTAATAATAACGAATCAGGATACAGGATATATGAAAGAGAATAAAGTATTTGTGATTACTGGGGCAACCGGCGTCGGCAAAACAACCATTGCACGATATTTACAAGATAATTTTCGTATGCCTCGTGTCATTACGCATACAACGCGCCCACCACGCGATCGCGAAGTCGATGGCATATCGTATTATTTTGAAAATGATACGTCGTTTGAAAAAAATCATTATCTTGAGCGGGTTAACTATGCTGGGGCGCAATATGGCTCATCTTATGAAGGGTTGGAACGTGCCTGGGCGAAAAATCCTTATATCACGATTGTTTTGGATACGGCAGGGGCTATCACTTATGCGCGCGAACTGGGTGATCAGGCGGTCATTCTCTTTGTGACGGTGACAAGTCCAGATGTCTTAGTAGAACGGGTGCAAGTACGCGGGGATGATCCAACGGCGATTAAACAACGTGTGGCTTCGCCGGAATTTTTGCGGGACATGGTATTGCCGGATGCCTTAAAGGGTGTGGCTTACGAATTAGATAATGATGACTGGGCGAAAACAAAGACACAACTGGACTTGTTTGTTCATGACATTATGAATGGGCGTAGCGTGCCGAAAAATAAGCCACTCGGTTAATGCGATATTATATGATAAATTAGTAATAATGTGCTTGACTTTCACCAGGTAAAAGATTATGATTGTCTCATAAATTAATGAAGGTTTTTAACAAATGACAGTCAAACACATAGAAAATGCAGAACAGTTTTACTTTTGGTATTTTAGGTAGCCTACCGTATACCAAAAGCATTTTGCATTGGTATTCGGAGGAGATGGTTCCGAATGCCTGATGAGTTTTGTTATGACTCGAGTTAGCGCACATTCGGAAGCAGCCGAATGTGCGTTTTTTTGTTAAACCGAGTTGTGAATTAGAGGAGAAAATTATGCCACACGCAAAACCAGCCTTGCTATCATCATTTAACCAACGATTGGATCTCGTGAAGCCCAGTGCAATCCGTGCTTTCGATAATGAAGTCAGTGCCATTCCTGACATTTTAAAATTAACGTTGGGTGAGCCAGACTTTGATGTGCCAGAACACATTAAGCAGGCCGCTGTTCGTTCAATTGTTGAAAATGATTCACATTATGCGGCGTCCAACGGTACATTGGCTTTACGTCAGGCCGCTGCTGGTTTCTTGGCAGACCGTTATGGAGTTGATTATGATGCTGAAAGCGAAATTATTGTGACTGTTGGGGCAACGGAAGCGATTTATACGGTTGTGACGTCACTATTAAATCCTGGTGATAAAGTATTGTTGCCAACACCAATCTTTCCATTGTATATTCCGGTGACGTTAGTTGGCGGTGGCGAGCCAGTATTTATTGATACCTCAGCCAATGGATTTGTCTTAAGTCCGGAGATGTTAAAAGCAGCGATTGCAGAACATGGCGACAGTATTAAGGCGATTGTGTTGAACTTCCCATCTAATCCAACCGGTGTCACTTATGACGAAGCAGCAGTTCGCGCTTTGGCTGAGGTGTTGCGTGACACGAACATCGTTGTGATTTCTGATGAAATTTATTCCGAGTTAACTTATGAAACAACGCACGTTTCGATGGCACAATTCTTACCAGAACAAACCATTTTACTTAATGGCGTCTCTAAGTCACATGCGATGACGGGTTACCGAATTGGCTTGTTGGCCGGTCCGGCAGAATTGGTGGCTAAATTGGGTTTGATTCACCAATTTACGATTACAACACCAACGAACTCGGCGATGGCAGCGGCGGCCGAAGCGTTGGGGACACCAGCTGGAAAGGCAGATACCTTGGCAATGAAGGCCGAATATCAAGCGCGTCGTGACTATGTTTACCAAACGATGACTGATTTAGGGTTTGATATACCAAAACCAGCAGGTGCTTTCTATATTTTTGCTAAAATTCCGGCTGATTTACCGCAAGATGATGTGGCGTTTGCCCGTGACTTAGCGCAGAAAAACAAGCTCGCGGTTATTCCTGGTTCGGCTTTTGGCCCAGGTGGCGAAGGTTACGTGCGATTGAGTTATGCAGCATCAATGGCAACATTGGAAGAAGCAATGGCACGCTTAACAGCATATATTGAGGCGAATCGCCATGCCTAAAATTTTAATGACTAGCGTACGTGAAGATGAAGAGGCGGCTATTGCTGCCTATGCGCAACAACACCAAGTTGAGATTGATATTTCACGTGATGAATTGCACCCAGATAACCTACCGGATTTGCGGCAATATGATGGCTTGATTGTGCAACAAACTGCTAAAATCGGTGGGGATGCGACATTTTACCGCACACTAGCACAACAGGGCTTGCAACAAATTACGACGCGAACAGCTGGCTATGACATGATTGAAGTGGCGCTAGCAAAAGCAGCCGGTTTAAAAGTCACCAATGTACCGGCCTATTCGCCACGATCAGTAGCTGAAATGGCATTGATGCAAATTTTCCGGTTATTGCGCAGAACGTGGGCTTTTGATCAGCGTGTTGCGCAACATGATTTTCGGTGGGGCGGCTTACAAGCACGAGAAATTCATACAGTGACGGTAGGTATTATTGGGGCTGGCCGGATTGGGAGTACCTTGGCACAATTATTACATGCCCTTGGTGCACGTGTGTTAGCTTATGATATTAATCCCCAGCCAGCCTACGAGTCATTTTTAACTTATGTTGATAAAGAGACGTTATTGGCTGAGAGTGATATTGTGAGTTTACACGTTGATTTAAATCCATCATCAGTTGGCTTGCTGAATGCAGCGGACTTTGAACGTATGCCAGCACATGCAGGTTTAGTTAATGCATCGCGTGGGCCAGTTGTGAACACGGATGCATTAATTACGGCACTGATGAGTGGTGAGATCGAAGCTGCCGCACTCGACACAGTTGAAGGTGAATCGGCGGTATTTAATCATGACTTACGGCAACAGGGTG
>NZ_CBDKZH010000093.1:0-4894 GCF_965300815.1 Leuconostoc sp. | reverse complement strand
GTGTTGGTTAATTTTTTCAATGATGTTTTGATAAATATCCGCAGCTAAACTTTTAGGCACACTACCAGACAAAATCACCATATCATCGGCGGTTAGTTGATCAAATTGTTGCAAAAAAGTTGCTAATTCATCCGGCGTAATCTCTGGACCCGTTGCGTTGATTTCCGTTTCAACATCGGCTTTAATTTTTAAATTAATCCGTGTGTTACCCGCAATCGTCGTAAAGGCTTGTTTGAGATGTGGTTCATTTAACGTTGCTTGCAAGTGTTCGCCGGTGAAACCACCTAGAAAACCTAGCGCGGTATTATCGATGCCCAAATGGCTTAATAGCCGACTCACGTTGATCCCCTTACCACCTGGAAACAATGTTTGTGAGGTTGACCGATTGGTTTCTCCCAGAGTCAGGATGGGTAAGCGCGTGATGTAATCCAGTGATGGGTTTAATGTGACGGTATAGATCATTTTGTCTCCTCCGCTTCAATCACAGTCATGACTTGATGCAGTGCCTGACTTTGATCTGCTGTTAGTTGTGTGGTAATCAACGTGACTTGTGATAAGTCCACCGCCTTGGCAAACGAGGCCGTCCCAATCTTGCTGGCGTCCGCTAAGACATAGCTGGCTTGGGAGCGCTCAACTACAGCCTTTTTAATCGCTGCCTCTTCTAAATCTGGTGTGGTTAACCCAAAATCAACGGACAAACCGTCGGCCCCAATGAAACTCGTTTGAAAGACCATGTGGTTGATTTGATTCACCGCCGTAGCGCCAATGACTGCATCCGTGGTCTGTTTCACCTGACCGCCAATGATCATCACTGGGATCATCAAATCCGATAGTTTAGCGGCATGATGCACCGAATTGGTCACCTCCGTCACGGCTGGCTTTTTATCAGCCAGATAAGGGATGACCTCACCCGTCGTCGTTCCAGCATCTAAGAAAATCATTTCACCGCCTTTTAATTCGGCGGCTGCACGCTTGGCGATTTGTTGCTTATCGGCTTGATAAATGGTACGCCGTTCATAAACCGTCATGTTATCACGGTCAGGTGTGATCAGTTCAACCCCACCATGCACACGTCGCACAACCCCTTCCGCTGCCAAGTCAGCTAAATCTCGCCGGACGGTCGAGAGCGAGGTTTGGGTTGCCTGTTTTAATTCTTGGAGGGATACAAATTGATTCTTTTGAATAATATCTCGTAGTCGCTTTTTTCTTTCTTCAACAATCATTGGTTATCCTCATTAAAATGTAAGCGCTTTCTTTACGCTCTTATCATAACTTGATTTAATTTAATTTGCAACCTTTTTCTATCATATTCGTTCAAATACTACCAAATAAAAAGCAACCACTGTCGTGATTGCTTTGTTTGTCTATTCCCAATGGGCTTTTTCAAAATGATCCGTTGCGCCATGAAGTTGATAATCAGCGCCTTTCGCCTGTTCAATGGCACTTTCATGAAGTTTCCCAGTACTCTGATAAGCTTGCGCTACCAATTTCAGATAATCAACGAGTTCCCCTGTCCATACCAATCGTGAGTCATGCCCATACTGTAGCCAGAGACTATCGGCCGCTGGGTCTAACCACTGACTCGCCCCATGATACGGGCGGTCATCAATTAAAATCCCGCCAACCGCATGCACTAACCCCTTATCATGGGTCAAGGTAACCCGCTTGTAAAACGGACTATCCGGCCCATCACCAAAATGTTCGGCTAACCACAAGAGTTTATCTTGCCAAGCACTGGCGTTTTGCCATGGTGCTGTGGACAGAATATGCAGTTCATAAACTGTTGCCAGCGCCTGCACCGCTGCCACCGCACCAGGCATTGGTGGCAAATCTCGGAAAATCCCAGGAATTTGATCCGGCTTATCGACTTGTAACTGTTGCGTCTCAATCGTGTTTAAAATGGCTAACGTATCGACTAAGACATTATCCATATCTAAAAATAATTTGGGCTTTGCTTGCATGTGAATTTCTCCGTTTAGGTCAAAGTTAAAGAAAGCGCTTCCAACTTTGGATAGTTTTATTATAGCGGATTTTGCGATAGAAACAAAGCACAAAAAAAGCCGAAGCAAACGCTTCGACTTTTTGAGGTTGTCTTATACCAATGCCAACAATTCAGCCTTCTTAGCTGATGAAGCATATTCGATACCTTGGGCATCCAAGTATACCTTGATTTCAACAACAGTGTTCTTTTCAGTTGGCTTTGCAACTGAAGCAGCAGGCTTTTCAGCAGCTGACTTCTTAGCAGCCTTAGCTTCAGCAAACTTTGCCAAAATACCAGCATGGCTCAACAAGTTACGAACAGTTTCTGATGGTTGTGCACCATTGTTCAACCATGCCAAAATCTTGTCTTCATCCAATGTGATTTCTGCAGGTTGTGCGATTGGGTTGTATGTACCCACTGTTTCGATGAAACGGCCATCACGAGGTGAACGTGAATCAGCGATAACAACACGGTAGAAAGGACGCTTCTTGGCACCCATGCGCTTCAAACGGATCTTAACTGACATCTATAATGTCCTCCAAATTTCTTATGTGCTTTTTGCACGTTAATTTACTTTCTTATTATGCCACGATTTAAAAACCGTGTCAAGGGTTTTTACTTGACATCGATTAACCAGCGACGCACTTGCGCCACGACATCTGCTTGTAAGTAGCGTAAATCAATGACAGCAGCGCTGTCGCCGTGTCGTACCACGACTTGTAAATGCTGTGCTTGGCGTGGCCCCATGAAAATACTTTGTGCTGCATTCAGCCCTTGGATTTTATCACGGCGAACATAATACTGACGTTTCGTAAACCATGGGGTCGTTTGAATTGCTAAGATATCACCAGCAATCGTCAAGCGTTGATCGCGCATACGCAACCAAGCCGCCGACAACCAAACTAACAGGAGCACGCCCGCCACTACCATCATCACTGTATCAGAAACACTGTTGTGCCACTGCCAATGGGATGCTAGTATCCAATAACTCCCAAGCACGAGGCTTAAAATACCCAGACCCCACCACAACGCATATTGGATTTGATAGCGCAAAGCGTGGGGTACCGTTTTAACAGGTTGTAATACAGGTAATGGCAAAGTTGGTAAGAACGGCCGTAGCACTTGCGTGGCTTCAGCTGTTTGAATCACCGGCATCAGAACCGTTTGGTGCGCTTCATTTTTATCTGACTTCACCGATGACGCCAAAAAAACACTCACCGTCACCAAACGCAAAGCGCGACGCAATAACGATTGTTCCAACTGGATAGCTTGCACCCGTGTTGTTCGTAACTGCATGGTGTGCTTAGTCAATAAGCCACGGGAAATGGCCAAGTGCTGGCCAACACGGGTCAACGTAAACCCATAATACTGATTATAAATTTTAAGAAAGGCTACGCCAATGCCCAAAAAGATGACGACGGCAGTCAACATAGCATAAAACATTAGACTACCACCGCTTAACCAATGATCTAAACCAGCCATCACACTTTCTGGTAGATGATTACTCACTTCAGACAGCAAGGTCAAAATGACACCAATAATCCCCAAGCTACCAAATGACGTCAAGGCGTAACGGATTAAGGCCCGTTGGTCGATCTGATACGTGGCACTCGCCTGCGGTTGTGCTGTCGTTTTTGTGCCAACACTGGTAGTTTGCGCCACTTGTCGGTAACGTTCAATGGTCGCAATTTGTGCTGGAGTTAAAGCGTTAAACGTTAACTGATCATCCGCTTTACCTGATGTCTCTATTCGCACTTGAAAGACTTCAAAAGGTTGGAAAATGAAGGGCTGCGTTTTGGTCAAGGTTTGCACACGTTCAAATGGGACATGGGTCCGACGTTTGACAAACACCCCTTGATGCACGGTTATTTCATGCGGCGTTAGCTCATAAGTAAAGAAAAACCATTTCACGACACCAAGAACCAGAGCAATCAACAAAAAACCACCCGTCCACAGCGCCTGTTGGCCAAAATTACGTTGCCCCTGCAACATCACAAATACAAACGGCAACAACAAATCTTTAGCCGTCTGCATCACCATGGCAATCACGGCAAATTTTGATTGACGCATGGGTTTAGTCATCAGTCTCAACCTCCCGCGCCTGCCGGGCTGAGGCAATTAATTGGTCACGCAACGCTTGCGCGACATCTTCTGCAATCGCTTCAATTTTGAAATTGTGCGCAGCGGTCACGACGATAACACTTTGCAAATGGTAATGTTGCAACAATGGACCTTGTTGGGTATCCACATTTTGAATACGATTAACCGGCACGGTTGCCGTTTTCCGAAGGAAAAAGCCCTGATAAATCGTCACCGCATCTGGGGTTAACAGATACTTATAGTAGCGATAATAATACGGAATGAGTAGTATGTGTCCCACAACAAGGAGCACACCAATACTAAAAATCACATCGATCGTTGTCATCACTGCACTTGACCAATGCGATTGAAAAACATAATTCAGGCCAACCCAAAGCACTAAGCCTGGTATCAGCAACAAAACATCACGCGCCAACCACACTTTCTTGGCTGTCCGCGGTAAACTCTTAGCGTTTGTTGGTATCACCTCGCAGCCCCCAGCTACCATTACTTGTGACGTTCAGCGTTGATTTCTTCACTCAACACAATCAAGTGATCTAACGCCCGTCGTGCCAAACGTGAGTCGTGCAAACGGTTGGCTTCATTGGTAATACCACCCAACGTATGGGGCGTATTAATATCTTTAATAATGGCAATTAACTGTTCATGCCAGGCTGCCAATTGGTCTTTGTCTGTCATAATTTTCTCCTAATAAACAATTACGTATATTTTATCATGACTAGCATCGAATTTCATGAAAAAACGTGCATTCTCATAAATTAATTATGACAATATTCGTTTTGTTACTCGTGTCGCGTTTGCACTGGTAATTGG
>NZ_CBDKZH010000092.1:0-4918 GCF_965300815.1 Leuconostoc sp. | reverse complement strand
GTGGCTTATGCCATGAGTCAAGGCGTGGATGTCATCATCACCGACCACCATGAAATGGGCCCAACGTTACCTGATGCCTACGCCATTGTCCATCCAAGACATCCCGAAGGCGACTATCCATTTACTGATTTATCAGGAGTCGGGGTTGCGTTCAAACTGGCGCAAGCGTTGTTAACTGACGGGGAACCGGTACAAGATAAAAGCGAACTACCAACGGAAATGCTTGATTTGGTGGCGTTAGGTGAAATTGCCGATATGGTATCACTGACGGATGAAAACCGGACGTTGGTCTCATGGGGGCTCAAGCAAATGGCGGAAAGTCCCCGTCCAGGAATTGCTGCCTTATTAAAAAGTGCCGGGCAACTGCCTGAGCAACCCATTATTTCAGAAACGGTTGGCTTTAAGCTTGCGCCACGTTTGAATGCTGTTGGTCGCTTGGGGGATGCGCAGTTAGCATTGGATTTGCTACTGACGCAATCATCAGATGATGCGACGGCATTGGCGACGCAAGTCGAAGCCATTAACGCCCAACGTCAAGAAATTGTTGAAGAAGTTTTTGGTGCGGCCAAGCAATTGGCGTTGTCAGACGCCCATGCCAACGATCAAGTTTTAGTCGTGGCTGGCGATGATTGGCATCAAGGTATTTTGGGGATTGTGGCAAGTCGTCTCGTTGAGTTGATCCACAAACCAGTGATTGTCTTGAGTCTGGTCGATGGGACGTATAAAGGCTCTGGTCGAACATATGGCGATTTTGATTTGTACGCGCTCATGGGTCAATACCGTGATTTGTATAACACATTTGGTGGTCATGCCAGTGCGCTTGGCTTAGGTATTTCCCCAGCAAATTTAGCTATTCTGCGGGAGCGGTTATCAAGTTTGCCAGCCTTAGTGATACCTGAAAAACAAGTCACAGTGAACATGATGTTACCCGTTAACCAACTGGCGCCAACGCTTTATGATGCGTTAAAGTTAATGGAACCTTTTGGGACGGACAATCCGGAACCAGTCTTTGGTTTCCAAACGCCTAAAATTGAAAAAGCCATGACAATGGGGGCTACCCAACAACATGTCAAGTTAACGCTAGCAAATCAAATTGAAGCGGTTGGCTTTAATCATCCAGATTGGACGCGCATTGTGCAACAACCGGCTGGGGTATCATTTGCCGCCACTTTGGGCTTGAATTATTTCCGGGGTCAAGCGAAGCTACAGTTGTTACTAGCAGATGTGGTCTTACCAGAATCAGTGGAAAACACGGCGCATAAGCAATTTTTTGCGCAGGTTTATAAGTTTATTTATGCCCATCAAGACTTAAACTTTGGGCAAAACTTGGCAAAAATCGCTAAGCAACTCCAACTCAGTCCCAAAGACCTCAATATTATGATTCAAGTCTTTATTGAGCTGGGATTTGTCCGGATTGTGGACGGCTATGTTAAAATTATTCCAAATGCCCCACAAAAGTCATTGACGACATCAGTGACCTATCAAAAATTTTTGGCTAATCGTTAAAAAGTAAATAGAAAGCAGGGTGTGTTCGTACAAGCGGAACGCGCTCAGAGAAAAAATATGACAGTAGATTTACACAATTATGTTGCCACCGTAGAAAACTTTCCTGAACCAGGGGTGAGTTTTCGCGATATTTCGCCTTTAATGGGCAATGGTGTGGCTTATCATCAAGCTATTGATGCCATTGCTACATTTGCAAAGGATTTGAATGTGGACTTGATTGCCGGACCCGAATCACGTGGTTTTATTGTCGGTTCACCTTTGGCTTACGCTTTGAACGTTGGCTTTGTGCCAGCACGTAAGGGTGGCAAGTTGCCGCGTGAAGCGGTTAGCGCGTCATATTCACTTGAATATGGCAAGGAAAATGTGTTAGAAATTCACAAGGATGCCATTCAACCTGGGCAACGGGTCCTAATTGTGGACGATTTGTTAGCCACAGGTGGCACAATCAATGCAACTCGCGAGATTATTGAAAAGCTCGGCGGTGTTGTGGCGGGCGTTGCCTTCATTATTGAACTCACTGAATTGCATGGTCGTGAAAAGATCATGGCTTCTGGGGATGTGCCATTTTTGGCCTTGATGACTTACTAAAAAAGCAACCACGTTTGTGGTTGCTTTTTTAGTCATTATCTTTGCTATTCTAAATGCACAATGATAAGATGAACCATAATCTTATCATGATATTTTCGTGTACACGAAATTCGAATCAGCTATGGGTAAAAAATGATGAAAAATACCAAAATGGCAAGAAAGCACTTTAAGACGAGATACCTGCTAATGGCTGTTTTGGCGATTGGGATTTTGTGGTGCATGTCAGTGCCAGCGATTCACCGGACTACGACAACAAAAAAAGCAGCGTAAGCGCTGAGTCAGCGGGTAGCCAGTGAAAATGCAGCAGTGACGGGTCTGTATGGCAAAGAAAAACGACCAGATAACGTACCAGTGACTTCTGGCGAAAGTGTTGCATCCAGTGCGCCAGCAACACAAGCTGGTCAAGATACGACTGCGAGTCCAGTTTATTTGATGCAGGTGGACGGAATTTGGCTCTTTAGAAATTTTGAGACTGGTCAAGATCATCAATTAACTCCGGATGAAATTCAGCGATATGTCAGCCAATCAACCCAAGACGTTGTTCAAAAGGTCAGCAGTCAGTGAGTTGTGCGTTGACAGTCTGTCAACGCATGGTAAATTTTACTATGCTACAATCATGAGGCAAGCAAGTTAAGGCGTTGGTGAGTCTGATAGCAGGGGGTGATGTATATGCGTTTAACCTCAAGCTATAAGAGAGGATAATATCCAACATGGCCACTTTGGTCACGGTAATTGTGTTAATCACTAAGTTGGTTCTATTGGCTACGGCTATTATAGAATTGATCAATGTGATTAAAAAGTCTAAAAAATAGGCAAACAAAAACCCCTTAACTTTGGCCGGTTCTAGGGGTTTTTGTTTGTATTTAACTTAATCAACACCACCAACGCTCAGCGCGCTTGTGATTTAAAGGCTCATGTCTCTAGCATGGGTCTTTTTTAATGGTTTCATTATATCATGGATTTTATAAACTTAGAAATGAACGAATTGGATTAGTCAGCGACAGAACCGTTGTATTTTCCTGCAATATTTAAAAAATTCAAAAATTCTTGATTAAATAACAAGACATCAGGTGATGCCATCTGGTAAAGCTTGCCATCTTGGATCCAAATAATCTCGTCATATCTTTTAAGTAATGCCATATCAAACTTATGCGTGATATAAAGCAATGTCAAATCATCATGATTTAATAGACTGTTCTCAACGTCATGGGCCAAGCTTGAATTGAGGCCAGACAAGCTTTCATCGAGCACAAGCAGCGGTTTTTGTTGATACAATCCTCTGGCGATGGCGATACGTTGTCGTTCGCCGCCTGAATAATTCGTCCCATTACTGGTGATCTGATTGGTTAACTGATTTTCATTTGTTAAAAACTGTTTCGCGCCACTGTCTAGAAGTACTTTTTCTAATTTGTTGTTATCAACTTTTTTGTACATCACAATATTTTGTTCAACGGTCATGTTAAAAAGATAAGGGGATTGATTCACATAAGCCACAATATCAAACATTTGGTTGTTGGCGTTGACGACTTGATCGTCAACACTGATTTCCCCGTCGAAATTAGTGATAAAGCCTGCCAATACATTGGCTAACGTTGATTTTCCTGAACCACTTGGGCCAATGATCAGATATTTCTTATTTTTAATGAGCGACAAAGAGATATCATCAAGAATTGTTTTGTCGTTAAGGTTGACCGAGATATGGTTTAACGTAATACGTTCGTTAAAGACGCGTTTTGGCAGGTCGCTTTGGTGATCATCCTGACCTTTGGATAGGTTTTCAATTTTTTTCACAATGGGCTTGGTGCTTTTCATTTGAGGAATTAGCTGAAAAATGCCAATCAATGGATAGACCAGCGTGTTCATCGTTTGCACCATCGTTAACATGATACCAATAGAAATGGCGCCTTGCATGATGAACCAAATCGCCGTCAGGACTGCAGCGTACTGAACAAATAGGCCAAGCGTGGCTGAGGTGGCATAATTCGACATAATCCATTGGCCTGATGAAATGCGAGATTGTGTATATTTTTGATTTGTGCGCTGAAAATCTTTTAAAAAATAAGGTAATGTTTGCGTCGCTTTGACGGTTGCAAAACCATTCAAAATATCCGTCACGGATTCGGTCAAATTTTCTGATTTTTCGGAAAGGGCCAATTGCTTTTCCTGCAATTTTTTACTCATCAGCGTAGGAATCAAGAACACAAGTGCTGAACCCAAAATGATAATCAAGAATACCGTTGGTTGATAATATAAAATGACTGCTGAAGAAATGATAACGACGATGATTTGAGAAATTAAATCGAAAAAGGGTTCAATTAAGTTGATTTCAATTAATTCGACATCGTTGAGTAAATTAGACGTATAAGAACTGACTTTATTCTGACCAAATTCAGACACTTGGTTAGCCGTGATGCGAGCCATGGTTTTTTCCCGAATACCGTACATGATTTTGCCCACAAATTTAACCATCAGTGTTTGATTAATGACATCAAACACATAGCGGATTAAGACCACCGTAATCCCAGCAACAATCATCATAAAAAACAACGTGGTATCTTTATGATGAGAACGTTCGACAATATAGCCATAATAGGCCGCACTGACCACACTGGCCAGGGCATATAAAGCAGATGTTAGACTAACGATTAGGATGCTCCGCCAATTTTTTGCTATGATTTCTGTCATACTTGATTTGCTCCCGTCATGCTGAGACATATGCTTGAATCGCTTTTCTATTGCTGATGTTAAAAATGATGAATTTCTTATCTAGTTATCATGTCACTGTAAAATAATATACCATAGCTATGAATTTAATGTATATTTA
>NZ_CBDKZH010000091.1:0-4950 GCF_965300815.1 Leuconostoc sp. | reverse complement strand
TCATTGCTTATAACGAATGTGATAATCATGTCATTTAAGCTCACATGACATAACTGGAGACTGGTTGGGTTTGATAGAATAAACTTATTATGGAAAAGATGAAAAAATATTTGTTAATTGTGGCGATAGCTTTGCTATCGTTTGTCGGATTTGGGCTGAACGCACATGCTGCTGAGAAGCCAAATTATGTGATTACAACGGATGCGACTTATCCACCGTTTGATTTCCAAGATAAAAATGGACAATACACTGGTATTGACCAAGAAATCTTGAAAACGATTGCTGAGCGCGAAGGTTTTACCTACACGTTGAAGCCGATGAGCTTTAATTCTGCGACTCAGTCTGTTGCTTCAGATCAGGCGGATGCGGTGATGGCGGGGATGTCCATCACTGATGAACGTAAGAATGTTTTTGACTTTGGGACACCTTATTACCGTTCTGGTATTGGTTGGGCCGTTAAAAAAGGGTCAAACATCAAGTCACTAAAAGATTTGAAGGGCAAAACCGTTGCAATTAAGACAGGGACGTCTGGTGCAGACTATGCATTGTCAATCCAAAAAAAGTATGGCTTTAAAGTGGTCTATTTCAATGATTCAGACACCCTTTATAATGATGTGATTAATGATAATTCGCAAGCCACTTTCGGTGATTTGCCAGTCATTCAATATGCCGTTAAAAACGGAACAGCCTTAAAGGTGATGAATCCAAAGTCACCAATTCAAGCGGGTTGGTATGGCTTTGCCGTTAAGAAAGGTAAGAACGCGCAGTTACTTGCCGACTTCAATAAGGGCTTTGCAGCCATTAAAGAAGACGGGACTTACGATAAAATTGTAGCCAAGTATTTAGGGGCTAGTGCAGCAACCTTTACCGGTAGTAAGAAAGATAACAACACAGTTTGGGGCATTTTGAAGGCCAATAAGATGGCCTTCCTACTAGGCCTTTGGGATACGAGTGTGGTGTCGGGCTTTGGGATTGTGTTGGCCTCAATTTGGGGTATTATTTTAGGTGTCATGGGCGTGAGCCAAAATGGCTTTGTCCGTGGTATTTCAAGTACGATTATTTATATTTTCCGTGGTTTGCCGCTGATGGTCTTGGCCTTCTTTATTTACATTGGGTTGCCAGGGGTTATTGGTATGAAAATTCCGGCCGTAACGGCAGGAATTTTGACGCTGGTCTTAAACGAAGGCGCTTATACGGGTGCGTTCGTCCGTGGTGGCTTTGAAGCCGTTGATCGCGGCCAGATGGAAGCGGCGCGTTCCTTGGGCTTGCCATACAGCCGGGCAATGCGCCGGGTGATTATGCCACAAGGGATTCGGATTATGATCCCAAGTTTCATTAACCAATTTATTATTACTTTGAAGGATACATCAATTTTGTCAGCCATTGGTATCTTGGAATTGACACAAACAGGTAGTTTGATTGTGTCTCGTAATTCTCAAGGATTCCGCGTTTGGGCCATTGTCGCTGTGATATACTTAATTGTGATTACGTTACTCACATGGTTGAGTAATTGGGTAGAAAAGAGGATTCACGCATGAGTGATGCGCAAACAAAAGTAAAAGTCCATGTTGAAAATGTTAACAAGTCATATGGTGATAACCATGTCTTGCGAGATATTTCATTGGACGTTTCTGAAAATGAAGTGGTGGTTATGATTGGCCCTTCAGGATCAGGTAAGTCAACTTTCTTACGGATGTTGAATCAGTTAGAAACACCAGATAACGGCACGATCATTGTTGACGGCTTTAATATTTCTGATAAGGCAACAGACATTAACAAAGTGCGTGAAAATATTGGGATGGTTTTCCAAAACTTTAACCTCTTTAATAATTACACGGTACTTGAAAATATCATGTTGGCACCAGTTGAATTAGGCAAGTTAGACAAGGCAGCTGCCGAGAAGAAAGCCTGTGAATTACTTGAAACAGTTGGCTTGAGTGATAAAGCTGATATGTCAGTTAATTCATTATCTGGTGGTCAAAAGCAACGTATCGCCATTGCTCGTGCGTTGGCCATGTCACCAGATATTATGTTGTTTGATGAACCAACATCAGCCCTGGATCCAGAAATGGTCGGGGATGTGTTGAACGTCATGAAAGATTTAGCGGTTTCTGGGATGACGATGATTATCGTGACACACGAAATGGGCTTTGCAAAGCAAGTCGCCGATCGCGTGGTTTTCTTTGAATCAGGTAAGATTCAAGAATCTGGCACACCAGAAGAAGTCTTTAACGCACCTAAAAATCCACGTTTGCAAGAATTTTTGAGCAAAGTCATGCAAGCCTAATGGGTTTGATAGACATTCTCACAATTGCACGTGCAACAAACGATTGAAAAAGCCGACCGTTTGGTCGACTTTTTTGTAATGTAGGAAGAGAATTTTAATGATCATGTTAAAAAGATACATTTTAGGGCTGGCAACATTAGTCATGTTTTTTCTGATGACGCCAATCGCGTCAGCTGATAAACCACACTACACCATTACGACAGATGCAACCTATGCGCCGTTCACGTTTCAAGATAAAAATAATCGTTATGTCGGCATTGAACAAGACATGATGAAAGCCATTGCCGAACGAGAAGGGTTTACTTATACTATGAAGCCCATGAGCTTCAATTCTGCGGCGCAACTGGTCTCAAACGGACAAGCTGACGGAATTATTGCCGGTATGTCTATTACACCAGAACGGCGTCAAGTTTATGACTTTTCAACCCCTTATTACAAAACAGGGGTGGCTTGGATTGTTAAAAAGGGCAGCAAAATTAAATCACTGGCAGATTTAAAAGGGCAAACTGTGGCTTTAAAGACGGGAACGGCAGCGTCTGAATATGGCCTATCGCTACAGAAAAAATATGGTTTTCAGGTCAAATATTTCAACGATACCGATACTATGTATAATGATGTGGCAGTTGGTAATTCGGCGGCCACATTTGAAGATATGCCCGTCATTCAATATGCGATTAAAAATGGCATGGCCTTAAAGGTTATGAACCCAGATCAACCTGGTAACGCTGGGTCTTATGGTTTCGCAGTTGAAAAAGGCAAAAACAAAGCCCTCTTAGCAGCCTTTAATCGTGGTTTTGCTGCCATCAAAAAAGATGGCACGTACGATAAAATTGTGGCGAAGTATTTGGGTGCCCGGCAAGCAACGTTCTCTGGCACTAAAAGTGATAACAGCACTGTACTTGGGATTTTACGGACCAATAAGACAGCGCTGCTCAACGGTTTGTGGCAGACCATTGTGTTGACCGTGATTGCGATTATTTTTGCCTCAATCTGGGGTATTTTACTCGGTATCATGGGCGTGAGTCAATTTAGCTGGGTGCGGGGAATTGCAACCACAATTATTTACATTTTTCGTGGCCTACCATTGATGGTCTTAGCGTTCTTTATTTATATTGGGTTGCCTGGTTTAACTGGGGTGAAAATACCAGCCTTTACAGCGGGTATCATCACGCTGATTCTAAATGAAGGCGCTTATACAGGGGCGTTTGTTCGTGGTGGCTTTGAAGCTGTTAACCGTGGGCAAATGGAAGCTGCGCGGTCGTTGGGCTTGTCTTATAGTCAGGCCATGCGTCGGGTTGTGATGCCGCAGGGGCTGCGCATTATGGTGCCAAGTTTCATCAACCAATTCATTATTACCTTAAAAGATACGTCGATTCTATCAGCCATTGGGTTGCTCGAATTAACGCAGACAGGTTCTTTGATTGTGGCGCGTAATTCACAAGGTTTTCGTGTCTGGGCAATCATTGGAGTCATGTATCTCATTTTGATTACGTTGTTGACTTGGTTTAGTCGCTGGGTTGAAAAACGCATGACTGCAAAATAAACATCAAAAACACTTCCTATTCGTATGATGAATAGGAGGTGTTTTTTTGATGTTTATCGCACAAGACAAGCAAGGCACGTATGTGCAAGCTAATGTCGCTGGGACAACCGGTGAGTTTTACTGTCCTGGTTGTTTGGCACCGGTCTACTTACGTCAGGGAGAGATTAAGCAACCGCATTTTGCACATCGCGCGGGTGCGCAGTGCCACACTTTCTCAGACAATGAAACACCGCAACATTTAGCTGGGAAATTACAATTGGCAACTTACTGTCAAAAATTCGGGCAAGTCACTTTGGAAGCGGTTATTCCGGCTATCAACCAACGACCTGACATTTTAATCACCCGCGCACATCAGCGTATTGCCATTGAATATCAGTGTAGTCCAATCTCACAACAACGTTTAGATAAGCGGAATGCGGGCTACCGCCAACAGCACATTACCGTGATGTGGATTTTAGGCGCCACTTATTATCAGGCTAAAATGGCGCAACGCACGATTGTTAAATTTTTAGCCAATCAGCAGTTGTGCTTTTATTTACCTGATACGCAAAAATTTTATCACCGCGCCCATTTTGAAAAACCAGATTTTGGTCGGGTTAATTACAGTGAAATTGTCAGCACGCAGTTGTTGACAACAGTACCAAAGCACAAACAACGCAGCCTAGATGTGGTGCAACAAATTTACAAACTGCAACAACTCATCGCGCAAAAACGGGTGGATCAGCGCTTGATTACCTATCTTTATTTGCAACAACGTTTATTATTGCAGACACCGCTCTGGATTCATCTGGGGCAAACCTTTGGTCTGACGATCAGCAATTGGCAGTGGCGGTTACAGAGTGTGTTAGTGTTAGAAAAAATTGGCGTTGGCCATGTTTTGCATCAGTAGGTAATGCTGGCCAAACTAAAACCCTATGTTTTAGGGCATCCCACTTTTCAACAAGAACAAGTGATGGCATTATTGCAAGAAATGGTGGCGCAGCACTTTATTGTGCAGCGTGGTGCTTATTTCTTAGTTATTGAATTACCGGTGTGGTATGGGTCGTTGCGACAAAAATTAGGTCAAGTGAGAAAATAGTGATAAAATAAACTATGATATTTTAAGAAGGGAATGTCGGTG